>JAYELY010000208.1:0-6818 GCA_034717795.1 Caldifarciminota bacterium | reverse complement strand
CGTGTTGCCGGCGACGGCAGCGCCCTTGTGAAAGACAGCCTCATCTCCCCGGACGAGATCACAGGCCACGAGTACGAGGTCGGCTTCCGCGCGGTGACCAGGATCGATACCATTATCGAAGGATCGAATGTGACGATAGACACCCTGTACGTCATCAAGTACGCCTACTTCAAGGACGTTGATGCCGACTCCCTCGTTCTCGACAGCTTCCTTACGCACGCTGGCGAGCTGAGCGGTCCGATCATCGACGGGGTGCTGGTTCAGGTTGCCTCTGTTTCCATTGATACCCTGGATCTCGAGGAGTTGATTGACACCCTCTACACCGGATGGCTCGAGAGACCCTCTAAAACCAACATGCATTTCAATGTTGACTGGACCAACGCAATTCGAGGAAGACCTGTTCCTTATACCATCGATTACCTTGTAACCGTGGTCGACAGCGCACAAGACGGTTTGGGTCGGTGGGGACCTGTGGTGGTTAATCGATACGACAACAACGAGCCTGTGAAATCTTTCCTATGGAATAAAGACGGCGACCCGAACATTGATCGCTTGGACATCACGGGCAACACCAGTGTTTCCATCTACTGGGAAGAGATAAAGCCTGGTAACGAGGTGTTCAAACTCTCCTTCGTTGATACGGTTACGACCCGGAGGCCGATTGTCGATACCGTTACTAACGACACAATAGGCTGGGACACCACAAAGTACGTTATACCGCCTGAGATCGGGGACAAGTTTCTCATAAAGACGCTCAAAGCCACCAGCGAAGAGGATCGCTTCCGCTACACCACGTTTGCAGCTCGTTTGGATGAAGATGACACCACCCAGACCCTTGACGACGTCCGGGTTGTTCCCAACCCCTACTACGTCCGCGCCCCCTGGGATCGCAGCCAGCACGACCGTCACGTGATCTTCCAGCGCCTGCCACTCAAGTGTACCATCAGGATCTTCAACTCGGCGGGTCTCTTGATTCGTACGATCGAGCACGATGGAGAAGGCCTCTATGGAGCTGCAGGTTCCGAGGAATGGGATCTCTTAACCGAAGCAGGAATGGACTGTACAAGCGGCTTGTATATCTGGCAGGTTGAGGCCGAAACCTCGGACGG
The DNA here is from genome assembly GCA_034717795.1 of Caldifarciminota bacterium. Lineage (GTDB taxonomy): Bacteria > Hydrothermota > Tepidihabitantia > B3-TA06 > B3-TA06 > B3-TA06. The sequence continues at coordinate 5,709 of JAYELY010000208.1, read as the reverse complement.
CAAGAAGAAAACCAAAGTTGGCAAGTTTGCCATCATCCGGTAGGAGGAAAAGATGAAGACGAGTAGAAGACTCCTTGTCCTCAGCATCCTTGCCCTGGCGGTGATCGCGACGCCGCTTTCGGCACGTCTGGGTGGGTCCGGTGCCTCCGTGTCCTTCCTTACGATGGGCGGCGGTGCCCGCCCCATAGCTATGGGGTATGCCTATACCGCCTTGGCCGACGGACCGGACGCTTTATTCTGGAACCCGGCCGGGATAGCTAATATGGACAGGATAGCCGGGACCTTCGGGCAGGCGATCCTCTTTGCCGGCATGCTTGAAGAGAATCTTGCCCTCGGAGTTCCCTTAAGCGAACTCGACGCGTTAGGTTTTCAGGTTCTTGCGCACCTTTCCGGCCCGATTGAAATCACGACCTACGATGATCAAGACGGTACGGGTAACTACTACATGGCCAACAACTACGCGGTGGGTATATCCTATGGACGCAAGATGACTGAAAAGTTCTCTGCGGGTGTCACCCTTAAAGCCATCGACCTTACCCTGCATCGAGTTGCCGCCTGGGGATTCGCGGTTGATGTCGGCGCTACCTATAACGTCGGGATACGCAACTTCAGGTTGGGATTCGTGGTGCAGCACTTCGGTCCGGACATGGCATACAAAGGTGAAGGTCTCATCTTCAACACCAGAAAGGATACCCTTCAGACCGAGGACATACCGTCCACCTACAAATCCGAGCCTTTCCACATGCCCTTCACATTTGCCGGCGGTGTGGCCATAGACCTTATTGAAGGTCCCCCCTCACGTCTTACCATGACAGCGGATTTCGCTCATATATCGGACCAGCCTGCCAAGGGTGCCATCGGCCTGGAGTATGGAATCAACGAGACGCTTTTCCTGCGCCTGGGTCTCGGGCTTAATACCGCACCTGAGCTCGGAGACGAAGAAGACACCACATCCGTTGATGCAGCCACTATTGCTCGTGAGGTGCTTACCAACCGCAACAGCCGCGGCCCTTCGGCAGGACTCGGCGTCAAGATACCTGTCGGCAGCTACGACGTAGCGGTAGACTACAGCTTCGAGTGGCACTGGTATTTAGCGCCGGTTCATCGTGCTTCGCTGGGGATAGTGTTTTAAAAATGCTCCTTTCTCCCATAGGGAGAAAGGTCGCAGAGAGAAATCTTAAGGGGGCGGCTGTGGCCGTCCCCTACCTTTTCACCCCATGAAGGTAGGAGTCCCTTCATTGGGATCCCTCTGTGCTCCTTTTCTCCTGCGAAGACACTTGTGAACCGATAGGTTAAAAGATCGCATTATCCTCCATTGATAGTATTGATCGCGATCCTTTTGCTTATGCAAAAAGGAGCGTTAAAAACGTGGTCCCCGCGGCGTCACGTAGTGACGGCGTGGGGTAGAGAAACCTTTGAATATTTTTTGCGTCTGGTGTGTAAGATCAGTAACGAGGTTTCGAGGCCGCGGATTTTACTTTTGGATGCTTTCTGCGTCTAATGGGGTATAATTGCGGAATTATAGCAAGCGTTTACTCTAAGAAGAAGTTAAGTAACCCACCAAGGAGGGGTTATTAAGGCTTTTATTTTACTTTTGGCGGCAGTACTGCCACAAGAAGCGGAACCGGTAAGGCTCAGCTTGGAAGAGGCTATCTCCTACTCGATCGAGCATAGTTTGGCCGTAGACGATGCACGTATCAAGAAGGCCCTGGGGGCGCAATCTCTGGCAGAGGGGGTTGGAGGATTACTGCCTCGCCTTACTGCGTCTTCGTCAACCGCCGACTCCTCCCTTGCCGAACTGGGGGATGGGCTTTGGGCTTCTCGGTTCACACTCTCCCAGCCCGTGGTTGATGCTACTGCGATCTTCGGCCTGATCGGTGGATTCCATCAGAACGGGGTCTCGCGCGCTCAGGCTCGTCAGGGCATTGCCAAGCTCGTGCTGGATGTCCAGAACGTCTACTACAATCTTGCCGCCTCCCAGGCGTTGGTGGCCAGTGCAGAGGGACGGCACAGCCGTGCCAGAGAGAACCTGCGGATAGTTGCCAAACGCTTTGATCTGGGGGGAGCAAGCAAGGCGGATAAGCTGAGAGCTGAAGCCAGTCTCCTATCGGCAGAGATGGAACTCTTCTCAGCTCGCACTTCGCTTGAGAACAACCAACGCATCCTTTCGGACCTTATGGGTTTTTCCCAGTGGCGGCCAATAGAGGCCGACGAACTCCACGAGGCAGAGGAACCTTATTCCCTTCCTACCACGGTGATCTCCGCCGCCATATTGGCCCGGAACCCGGACTTCGACGTGCTCCTGCGGCAGGTTAAGGCTTCCGAGCTTACATACTGGGGGGCGTGGGTTTCGATCCTGCCTTCCCTTTCCCTAACCGCCTCGAAGGGCTTTGTCCAGGAGGAGGTTTTGCCTTCGTTCTCGGACTGGGACGAGGTGTCTGCAGATTACGGCCTGGCAATAAGCTTCCCCATAGCCGACCTCAAGGGGAAGGCGCTTTCAATAAATCGTGCAAGGCTGGAGCGTAAGAACTCGAGGATAAGTTTAGCCCGGCAGGAGCTTAGCTTCCGCGAGCGTCTGGCCGCACTACTCGCTACCCAGTCCTCGTCCTACAAGGGATGGGAGGTTGCTTCCAAGAACGTTGAACTGTCAAGTGAGGTTTACCGCCTCAGCGTCCGCAGCTACGAGCTGGGGGCCTCCTCCCTGGCCGATCTCTTGCAGGTGGAGGCGGAGCTGGTTCAGGCGGAGCGAGCATTGGTCCAGGCAAAAGCGGATTACTGGTCCAGCCGCGCAGAGCTTAACTACTTTTTGGGAATCTCACTGGAGGATTGATGAATAAGAAACGCCGCAGGAAGATAGTTATCTGGTTGTGCATTACCGTCGGGGTGGTGAGTCTGGCAGCCGTAATTCTACTCAACGTGTTGAGCAGACGATCCGGCGCGCCCGAGGTTACGGTTACCGAGCTTGCCAAACGCAGAATTGTTTCCACCGTCTCAGCCACCGGCGAGCTTCGCGCCGCCAATCAGGTGGATATCTCGGCGGAGATCCTTGCCCGCATCAAAAAGCTCTACGTGAAGGAAGGTGATCAGGTCCGTAAGGGTCAGCTTCTGTGCGTGCTTGACGACGCCGCATTGCTCTCCAGCCGAGATCTCAGCCGTGCCAACTTCAACGAAGCCTCTGCCGCATACAAGCGAGGGGAGGCTTTCTATCGAGACACACTTATATCCACCGCTGAGTTTGAGCGGCTGCGGACAGCATTCGAGGTGGCAAAGGCTCAACTCGATCAGAGTGAGGATAGGTTGGCCAAGACCCGCATCTACGCCCCTATCTCCGGTCGTGTGGTTCGCTTGAACATCAAGGAGGGTGAGGCGGTGATGATGGGCACCATGAACAACCCCGGAACCATTATGATGACGATTGCCGACCTGGCCGCCATGCAGGCCAGGGTGGATGTGGACGAGTCGGACGTGGTCGATTTAAAGATCGGCCAGCCCGCAAAGGTCAAGCTGGATGCGATGCCCGACACCGCCTTTAGAGCCAATGTGGCAAGCATCAGCTACATGCCCTCGACTAATTTAACTTCTGCCGCTGAGGGCGTAACCGACTTCGAGGTGACCCTTGACCTTACCGATATCGATCAGGCGCAGCGTCCTGGAATGAACGTCTCCGCAGACATAACCACCGCCATGCGCGAGGATGTAATCACCTGTCCCCTGCAGGCCATCGGCAGACGTGAAGTCGAGGGGAAGCTCTCGGAGACTGTGTTCGTTCTTGAGGACGGAAAGGCCAGACTGGTCCCAATAAAAACCGGTATCTCAGATGGCCGCGCAATAGAGATTATCGAAGGACTCGAAGAAGGTCAGACGATCATCACCGGTCCATACAAGGTGCTTAGAATACTGCAAGACGGAGACGAGGTTAAACCCAGCAAAGGTGAAGAACCATGGCAAAGAAGTTCCGAAGGTCCAAAGCTCAAGGTAAGGGTTCGAACCACGAGCCGGTAATCAGGCTTCAGGATCTCTCCAAGGTCTACGACGGCGGCCCTGTCGCTGTGGAGGCGCTCAAGGAGATCAACCTTGAGATTTATGAGGGTGGGTATGTGGCCATCATGGGACCCTCAGGTTCGGGCAAATCCACCCTCATGCACATCATTGGCTGTCTTGACGTCCCTACCTATGGCTCCTACTTCCTCAAGGGACAGGAGATATCCCGCTACGATTCAGATCAACTCGCAAGGGTGCGCAACCGGGAGGTGGGGTTCGTGTTCCAGCAGTATAACCTGCTTCCCAGACTCACCGCGGCCCAGAACGTAGAGTTGCCGTTGCAGTACGCCGGGGTTTCGGTTGATCGCAGAGAGGAGATCGTGGCAGAAATGCTCGCCAAGGTAGGTCTTGGGGACAGAGGGCATCACCGTCCGAACGAGCTGTCAGGGGGTGAGTCCCAGCGCGTGGCTATAGCCCGTGCACTTGCCAACGACCCCGCGATCCTTCTGGCCGATGAACCGACCGGAAACCTGGATACAAAAACCGAGGAAGAGATAATGGCGCTCCTGGATGAACTCAACGAACAGGGCAGGACCGTTATAGTGGTCACGCACGACGAGAGCGTGGCTCTGCACGCAAAGCGCACCGTAAATCTCCTGGATGGGAGGATAGCATGAGCTTCCTCTCCCTCCTGGGGCTGTCTGTAGTCACCCTGCGGCATCACAAGAGCCGCTCCTTCCTTACCGCCCTTGGGATAATCATCGGGGTGATGACGGTCATAACCATCCTTTCCCTTCTTGAAGGCCTCAACCGGAAAATCAAGGAGGAGTTCTCATCCCTGGGCTCGACCACCATCTACATCCAGAAGGTGGAATGGCAGATGGGGCCGGGGCACCGCCAGCTTGATTTTGAGGAGATCAGGAAGCGTAAGAACTTTACCGTCGAGGATGCGGAAGCTCTAGCCAAACTTCCTACCGTCGAGGTCGCCGTTCCCTCTATCGGTAAGAACGTTGGGAACCTCAAACGCTTAGGTAACAAGGCGCAGAACTGCCAACTGAGGGGCACTGCCGAAGGCGGTGATCTTACAGGCAACTGGGTGGTGGAACAGGGCCGGTTCATTACCCGAGAGGATAGACTTCACCGACGCACGGTTTGTGTGATCGGTTCGTATATCGCCGAGAACCTGTTCGGTGCCGAGAACCCGGTGGGACAGACACTGGACGTGGGTGGGCACCGCTACCTGATCGTGGGGGTGCTTGAAGAAAAGGGTGCCATGTTCGGCAATATCCAGGACAACGTGATTATCATCCCCATATCCACCTATCTCAAGTACAACCCGTTGCCGCGCGGCTGGCGCGCCATCTGGAGCGGGCTTTCGATCGAGGCGCTGCCCAAGCCTGGGGTGCCGCTGGAGAAGGCCATGACTGACGTGGAAGAGCTTCTGAGGTTGCGGCGCGGCCTGCACTACGACGAGGACAACGATTTCGGCCTCAACACCCAGCAGATGATTATGACCGCGATGCAGGGAATCACCAGCACCTTGTGGATAGTGATGGTGGGGATCGCCGCCATCTCCCTGCTGGTGGGCGGTATCGGGATCATGAACATCATGCTGGTCTCGGTTGCCGAGCGCACGCGTGAGATCGGCATCCGCAAGGCGGTAGGCGCGCGGGATCGCGACATCATGATCCAGTTCCTTATGGAGGCGGTGGTGCTCTCCCTGCTGGG
>JAYELY010000207.1:0-2516 GCA_034717795.1 Caldifarciminota bacterium | reverse complement strand
CGAACACCGGCCAGGTGCTCCAGGAGGCAACCGGCGACCCGGCAAGGCTTTACGTTCTGGTCGAGATCGACGCCAAGCCCTACGTAGCTCAAGGTGCGACATATACCTACTACGAGTTCAAGCAGCCGATGTCGGATCGTTTGACTGATGAGGCGTGGCAGGAGATGCTGGGTCGAGGCCAAGCCCCGGCCAAGCCTGGCTGGACGAACGCGCTCTTCGGCAAGTAATATCAAGAATACTTACGGTGCATGGGACGTAAGCTTTTAGCGCTCCTCGTCTTTGTTCAGTCCCTTTCGTCAGGAAGCTGGTCGGTTGGGATTGGCGGCGGAAGCAGTCATTACCTTGCGCGGCAGTATCCCAGCTCCTACCGGTTTGAGGATCTGTCTGCAATCGAGACCGGGTGGCGGGTTGAGGCTGAAGCCGGTTACTACGCCGGACGTGAGGGGTTCAATATCATGGCAGTCTACGGCGAGACGTTCTGGCGCAGCCAGAGCCGTCAAACGCTCTTCCGCGACCAACATCTTGGGCTCCTGGGCGAGTACAGGCTGTTCGTCCTCAACCAGGAAGGCACCCTGCAGGGCGCTGTGGGCCTGGGACCTTCGCTTCGCCGCTTCAGCTATTACATTCAGGAGGAGAAGGCCCACTATCCTTTCCGATTCAATATTGACGCCGGGATTGCAGGGCTTTTCTTTTCTACAAGACACCTCCTGCTCCGCGCTCAGGCCACCTACTCCTTCCCGCCGCTGAACCCCGGAACAGGGGTAGTGGGGCTGACCCTGCGCGCGGCCTACCGGATGTAGCGGACGAGGAAAAACCGACGGTCTACAAGTTAAGCAATAACAAACTCAAGGCCTAAGGCTCAGGAAATCGGCAAGGTTCTCCACGTTAAAGCAACCGCCTCCGCCAAGAAACGAGATAAGGTACTCGTAATCTCCCTTCTCTAAGACGAATATGTAGAAAGTGAAGGTTTCCCGCGTTGCCTGTCTAACCCAAAATTCTGTCTCGTATTCCACGGTGGCCACGATGTGATAGGCAGGACGACCATAGAAGGGAGCCGCACAGCGTACCACCCTTGAAGGTGAACCCCACTTGGGATCAGTAGACGGACTTACGATTACCCCCTCCTCGCAAGCCTTCCTGAACATCGCCACCGCACGGGTAGAGTCCATCACCGTATCCCCAGTTGCCGCCCAGGATACTATTAACGGCCCGCCGTATTCAAAACCTCTATCAACCCCGGTAAGACAGGCAACCTTAAGGAAACCTTTGTCCGGTGTTCCAGTGCCATCATAGATGTAAAAATCCCTTTTCCCACGGAAATACTTAATCGTTAAAGGCTTTTTTAAAGACCTTAGGCGGTCAACATAGAGATAAAAAATCATCCTCCTCCGTAGGGAATCGGAAAGCCCCAAAAGGGAATCCAGTTCAGACCTCAGTGAATCAAGCGCCCAGTCTAGACCCTTATGCTCGCTCATGCTCTCGGCTACAAGCTTGTCGTATTCCAATGTGGCATGAGGATGTTCGGCTAAAAAGGGCATCAAAACTAACGGCCTGGAGGAAATTATATCCCGATCAAGCCTGCCCGCCCAACCCAAATACATCAGATATTCTCTCCAATCGGCTATCTCTACAATCCACCAGTACTTCTCATCCGTCAGTTCACTCACACCTACTGTAATCAATAGAAAAACAAGTAAAAATCTCTTCATAACTTATCAAGTATAGACACTCCCTACCAACCTGTCAAGGGTAGAACGTGGAAAGAAGAACCAGTAACTAGTCAATCTGGCCAATCCGAGCATCTTGATTGTTAAGACGTCCGACGTGGTGTTGACGAATCAATCTTCCGAAATCCCATCCACGTTTGTTAAGTGCCTCGTTTATGTATCCAGCCAACCACTGAGCACTGATGCCGCCTGAGTAATTTGGCCAGTTGGAGATTTCTCCGAAATTCAAATTCGCATACTGGTTAGGAACGAAAACGTTCCACAAATGATCCAATCTCCCAGGTCCCTGGAACTCGTCTCGGGTTCGAGAAGTAGGAACATCGGTTCCTGCATTGGAATCATTTGCATCCACAGGATATGGCCGAGCAACCGAAGGCAGAACATCCTGCCTTACGTCCCTCGGGCCCACAGCGTGAAGGAGCCAGCCAAAACTTATATGAGCAGTTCCAGGCTCACAAAGGGTTTTAGGCATTCGGGGCACCCTCGTTTCGTTCGGCTGGCCTCTATTCAAGACCACTATCTCTCTGAAATAGGTATTATTCTGTGCAGCCCTTCTAAATAGCCAGCAAAGGTAGCCGATGCAGATATTGAGCCCAACAGCATCAATGAAAACTTGTGGCGGCAGAACATCTATAGCTGCTCCTGCTACGTGAGCGCTTTGATAGTTTCCGAATCGTCTCCTGTGATAAGATTCAGTCCTATATCCACTCTGGATCTCGATCCTGCCGCTTCCAATATCTCCAAAGACCTGCTGCCACTCCCGGTTGGCCTCAAGGTAAAGCAAGGTGA
>JAYELY010000206.1:0-12949 GCA_034717795.1 Caldifarciminota bacterium | reverse complement strand
AAGCGAGGGAGATAACGGCAAAACTTCGATACCCGCTGCACTCCAACTCCGCCCAACGGAGGAAAGTAGTAGGTTATGATAAGGATACTCTTATTCATCGAGTTTGCGCAAGAGTCTTTCAGCATCCCTGACAATATCGGAGTATCCCAAATCCCTTCTGATCCGATACTTGTTGTCTATAACCTCCAGACAGTAACGGACGGCGGTCTCTTCCTTCCCCATACTTGCATAAACCTCAGCCAGGCGAAGCTTAATCTGGTAGATATTGGTGTAGCAGGATGGCTGGTCGCGGCGAACGTCGGCAAGGAGCTTTTTGTAGAGCTCCTTTGCCTCTTCCCACATTTCAAGGTCAATGTACAACTCGCCCAGTCCCCAGCGGAAGGTGCGGGACTCTGGGTAGCTATTGACAAGCTCCTGGCTCACTGCAAGCGCTTCCTTTGATCGACCCTCCTCGGTCAGCACCCATGAAAGCGCCTGGCCGGCAGAGGCCTTGAAATAAAATCCCTTCTCGTAGACAAGCCTGATCTCGCTTATACCCTGTTCGACCGTGGCCTCGGCCGGCACGCCCGGGATGTAGCGGTTAATCCGACCGGAGAAGTAATCAAAAGCCCCCCTGGCCAGATACGCGTCGTGGAGATTGGGGTCGAGTTCGCTCGCTTTGAGAAGAGGATCGAGTGCCGAGCTTCCCGCAGAGAGAGCCTTGAGGTACTGGCGCTTCCAACCGTAACGAACCATGCGGAAGATCTTAACCGATCCGACGAAGAAAAGGTCGCGGGCGTTCTCGCCGTTCTTCGCAAGTCCGGCCTTTGCAAGTTCCTCGGCCTTGTTCATGTCCCAATCAAACTGATCTTCCAGTGAGTCGGTGACGAAATCCACCATGTAGATGAAGGTCAAAGCGCCGTCAAGGAAGTATGGAGCGGGGTCATCAGGGCAGAGCCTCTTGGCCTTTGCATAAGCTATGCGAGCCTTAACGTAATCCTCCACGTGAGAGGCCTCTATCCCTCTCTCAAGCAACGCTTCGGCTTCAGGGGTAAGCGCCGTGGTAAGGAAAAGGAGCAGGCTAAACATCAGTTCAAAAGACGCTCATTAGCGTTAGATGGTTGCGATTGCCGCTATCTCGACCCTCGCACCCTTGGGAAGTGACGCGGATGCGACGGTTACGCGCGCCGGATAGGGTGCGGTGAAGTAGCCTGCGTAGATTTCGTTGACAAGGGAAAACTCACCAAGATCAACCAGGTGTATGTCGCAGCGCACCACATCGTCCATGGTTGCTCCTGCTTCCGCGAGTACGGCTTTGAGATTCTCCATCACCTGTCGGGTCTGGGCCTCGGTTCCTTCGACCAGCTCGCCGGTTTGGGGGTTGACGCCAATCTGTCCTGCGAGGAATATGAAGTTCCCGCACTTTACCGCCTGGCTGTACGGCCCGATGGGCAGGGGAGCTTTGTCTGTCCTGATCTCTTTCTTCATAAATATCTCCTAGTCTATTGACCCACCTAACACAAAACAGGTCAATATCTCTCCCCACTAATTCGGGGTCCCCGCGAAGTTGCGGAGTAACTTCGTAGGGTAAAAGTTTAGTGGTGAATTTGCACCTGTCAACATCCTTGAGATTCTTTGACAGACTCGGTATCTTCCCAAAAAGCAGCTTAACTCGTGTGCGAATATGACAAAAACCGAGGGGAATCAATAAGAGTAGGAGCGGAACAGATTTTTTCGATCTTTTGAAGCACTCGTGCTTGGAAAGGAGGATCGCCTGTTGGGGTCCCCGCGGAGTTACGGAGTAACTTCGTGGGGTGTATTGTCCGGGGTCCCCAAGGAGTTACGCAGTAACTTCTTGGGGTATTAAAAGGGAGCGCTCGGTAGCCCAAGCGCCCCATGGTAACTCTCCCTCATTATAAATACCCTTCCCCCTCCCTCTATTTTACTGCTATAGCTATAGCAAAAACCGTGCCATCCTAAAAAAATAAGCCGCCTCTTGAGAGCCAGGGATTACAACGCTTTGAGGGGACGAGAATCACGGACGTTCACAATAACTCGATACCGTTGACTATATGTATCAGTGGATTATCCTTTTGAAGGGGAATGCTGATCGGATACACCGTGGAAGGTATAATCAAACCACGAACAAGGTCAGTCCATCCTCCCCCTGTAAACCTGAACTATACCCGGCTGGCTACCGCGCCCAGGGCTATCGAGTTGAGCTTGGTCTGTGCGTCGTCTGCACGGGAAAGCATCACCACGGGTTTAAGAGCGCCTGCGACGATACCGCATGCCTTGGCATTCCCAAGATAGATAAGCCCCTTGGCAAAGATGTTCCCTACCGCGATGTCGTGCACGATCAGCACGTCCGCCTGACCGGCCACATCGCTTTTGACCCCCTTGATCTTAACGGCCTCCTCTGATACGGCAAGGTCAAGGGCCAGGGGGCCGTCAACCAAAGCACCTTTTATCTGCTTGCGTGCGGCCATCTGGGTTATCTCGGCCCACGCCAGGGTCTCGGCCATCTTGGGATTGACCGCTTCAACAGCTGCAAGAAGTGCAACCTTGGGTTCTTTTATGCCGAGCGAGTGCGCCACCTCGATCGCGTTGTTGATGATATCCAGCTTGGTTTTAAGATCAGGTGCTATGTTCATGCCTCCGTCCGAGATTAAAAGAAGGCGGCCAAGTGAGGCGGGTTCAAGTATGGCTATGTGCGAAAGCACCCTGCCGGTGCGTAGCCCCTTCTCTTTATCGAGCACCGCGCCCAGGAATGCGGAGGTAGGAAGATGACCCTTCAAGAGGAAACCGCCCGATGCACGCACTTCCTCGACCGCTGCAACAGCCGCCTCGTTATCGGGGCAATCCTTGATCTCGAATCCATCAAGCGAGACCCCGGCCTTGGAGGCGGCCTGGCTTATCTTATCTTTCGGCCCGCACAACACACCTTTGGCTATGCCTTCTTTCTGGGCTGCCGAAAGCGCGGTAAGGGTTACCGGATCTGCGGCCGCGGCCACAACACATCGTCTTGGGCCCAGCTTCTTGGCCGCAGCCTTAAGCTCGGCAAGGGAACGGATCATGACAACCTCCTAATTATTTATTCCCACCAAACAGCTTTTCCCATGAACAATAACTGTATCTGAGGTAGCGAGCAAAGTGGAATCCTCATCCTGAACTGTAACCCAAACCGTATGGTCATGTGTTGTGAAACGTGAATAATCCCTGTGAGAAGTATAAGTGCCACTTGTGTCTATATCCCAATATTCAGTATGGATACGATGTTCACATTTAAAGATTTCATGCCATGTAATGCAGGCTTCTCCGGTTCCTTGGAATTGTACACGAAGGTTTAATGTGTCAATGGATTCATATATATTCCGCGTGCGTGTTACCACTATCGCGCTGTCGTAAACCGTATCGCTGATCGAGGAGCGAGCGTAAACTATGGTTGAATCGAAAAGACCTGGAAGCGCCCAGTAGGGAGGCGTCACGTCAAGGTAGAACGTCTCGAATCCAGGAACGCCACCGACAAGACCGGACAGGGTGTCAAGATCAGGGATCAAGTCACCATCGGTGTCCGCAAGATCGTTGATCCCGTCCTTGGCCACAAGCCGGTGAACCCAATCCACTCGACCAGTGTCAAGGGTGATGTCCGGAACGTCAGGGCCGTTCCCGTAGTTGAATACCTCCATAGGATAGCGAATCGTCTGACCTGATGGCACCGAATCCAACGTGTCGGGGATGATAAGTAGATCTGGAACAGCGTTAACCGTCACGATCAGAACCACGGTGTCGGTAACCAGCTCTACAGGGTAAAGACGCGAGGGGTAGTTCACTGAGGCCCCAGCGAGATGGATAACAGCAGTACTCGTTGAGAATAACTCAATGCTTATGACTTGCAGGGGTTCCGGCTCCTGATTGCACCCCCATACCCCTATGGTTGTTATTATGGTAAGCGCTAAAAGCGCCACGAGTTTAAGGTGTTTCATAATTCCTCCCTAAAGGTTGTATTGAGCCTTCAGGCTGTCGCGCAGCCTTATGAGCTGCCTCTCGCCGGGATGAGCCCGGATGATATACTCAAGTACACGCAGCGCCTCTCCGGGTTCATTGCAGTAATCCAGGTATAGCCGGAAGCTCAACTCGTGGCCAGGGAAACGCTGATCCCACACATCTACAAGCTCACGTGCCTTGGCGGAATCCTTCAAGGTTTCAAGATAGAACATGACAAGACTCACGAAACCCTGTGGATTCTCTTTCGTAGCCTGGGCGTATGCCCGTTTGAGCTCCTGCTCGGCAAGCACGATATTACCTGAACGTACGTAAGCTATCCCTTGACGTACATGGAACTGCGAGTCAAGCCATCCCTTGGATTCCATCTCCCGGTAGTAGCGTTCGGCATCTTCATTCGCACCGGCCTGTCGCGCAAACACGTAAAGGTTCATGAGAAAGACGCGGCGCACAGCCTCTTCTACCTCAAAGGAGTCTATGATCTTAACGAACTCGTAAGCCTTCCTGGCCTGTCCTCTTACGACCAACCCCTGGCCTATCTCCTGCATCGCTATCCCGTAGTTTATGAAGAGTCCGCGCGTCTGATCGCTCCGGCGCACCCTGGGATCGAGTATGGATTCCATCATAAACTCCTCGGTAAAGATCTCATAGGAACGATTCACGTCAATCGCAGGCCGGACACTGGTCAACTCCTCCTCAGGTGCCCTGCGAACACGATAGACTAAGGCCTCCTGAATAAGATAAGGGGCGTATTCCCTGACTCGACCCGGGGATACGGTCGTGGAGAAGTATATGGGCATCACCTTCTCTTCATAGTTTCCGAGGACATGCTCGGCGAAAACCTCCTGGGGCAGCAGGTAATCAAGCGGAATCTTGGTAGAGAATCCGGAGACAGCGACCTTTTCAGAATCGGCGTAAACCTTGCCCGCGTTGGTTGCGATCATATCCCTGATTATGATATCTGCAAGCATCACAACCTTGGTCCGGCTCACAAAGACGTGAGAAGGCAGGTTCTCTATCTCCCCTGAGCCGTAGCTCGCCGTGATATAGGTCGTATCTTGCCGGACATCGGGGGGTGTGATGTTCAAGGTGACCCGGCCCGTCTTATGTTCCACCTTTCCCACAACCCTGCGGTCGGGATCACGCAGCTTGCCCTTCCTGTCCGCCTTGATCTTCTGACCATCGTAGGAGAGCTCAAAGGTGCGCTCCTTGATCGGCGGATGGACCACATAACCCTCCCATACGAGAGCTCCAGAGGATGGAGAGGTCTTGCGGACAAGCGCAATCTTCTCGTTCCTGGATTCGTAAACAAAGGATACAGGTGCACCCTTGCGCTTGAGTTTTTCTATGTACCAGGGGGTGTTGAGGAGTGAAAGGTTGGCGTTGATAACACCGTGCTTGTATGGCTTTTTGTTATTCTCGTAGCGGGTTGACGGAACCTCCTGCACGAACCATAAGGGAAATGTATCGTTATCGCCGTTTGTGAGGATCACCGACGGCTCCTGGCATGAGGCAAGCAGGTTGTAGCCGTATTCAAGCGGTATCCAGTCGCCGTGCCTTGTGAGCAGCGGAAGGTTTACAAAGCCTATGAGGAGGGCAAACACCGCTCCAACCGAGCTTACAGTTATTGCAGCAACACGAGACGCTATCTTTTCGCGCAAAAACTCTTTGATCGAAGCCGCTATCTCAAAGATACCGAAGCCTGTAAAGAGTCCCCAGAAGACGTAGCTGAACGTAAAGAAGTAGTCACGTTCGCGCACCTCCTGAGGCAGGCCTGCCATACCCTTGGGCAGGGGACCTGTGTGTCCGAAGCGCATATTCAGATAGATAACAAGGCCGAAGGAAGCGACCAGGAAGGCAGTCAAAAGCAGCCAGAACAGTTTGCGGTCCCGTTTGGCCAGCGAGTAGAGTCCAAAGACGCCGAGGATTACTGGTACCGCTGCAAGAAGGGCGCGTGCGACGACCGTAAGCGCCGACTTCCCGGCAAGGTTCTGCAGACCCCACTGCCAGAAGAAGTACTTGAAGTAAAACACTATCTGCCAGAAGAGACCCGCTATTACTCCCACACCTGTCGGCTGGCCGGTATCTGGATGCACGACCGTCTTGCGAGGCCATATCTGGTTCTGGACAGTAGCGCGTCCGTACTGTTCGCGGCGCAGGACCGAAATGAAGCGATCCCACGTGGAGGGATTAACCATGTTGATCGAGGGATGCTGCTGGGCACGAATCATGAGATAAAGCTGTACCGAACCGGCTATCACAATCACCAAGGCACCAAGGAGGAAAAACTTCAGATCCACATCGTACTTCTTGCCAGCATAGAAGAAAGCAATAACAAGCAAAACAACCCCTGCTATCAAAATCGCAGGTCCCACCTTAAGCGCCGCGAGCAGGATAAGCAGCGCGTAAGCCCCTCCGAAAACAAACGCCGGGCCAAAGCCTTTCTTTGAACCAACCGCCTGAACAAAGAAATAGACCGCAAACAGGACAACAACTGCAAGCTGGGGCCAGCCGGGCTCAAAAAGCATGAAGGAAAGGCCCAGAACACCCAGAAAGAAGGTCGGCAGCAAGCGGTGATTGACTATCATTATAAACGGGATGAGTGCGAAAAGCATCATCACAGGGGTAAGGTGAATGCCTGCGGCGAGCATGATGATGTAGAACGCCAAAAGCATCAGGCGATTGTCCACCTTGGGGATTGCAGTAACCTTTGGATTCTGAGGCTGAGGCTTTGCACGTTCAGTACGCTCCCGCCATACGATCGCAAGGTATACGATAAGCAATCCTATAAAAGCCGAAGGAGCGTAGACCTCAGCCTCAAGTGCGTTCTCCCACACGGAGAAAGCAAAGATGGTAAATAAAGCGCCAACCACACCCGCAACGGTCGGCAGCCATTTTATCTTTTCTTCAGGCTCGCCTTTATTGAAGGAACGGGTGACACGGCTCGTTATGAGCACCACCAGGGCTGCGGAGAGCGCCGCGGTAAGTACGCTTATGAAGTTGATACGGAATGCGATTTCTGCTGATATCGGGATCAAGGAAAAGATTCGTCCGATAAGCACGTAAAGCGGTGTCCCGGGCGGATGCGGCACACCCAGGTTCGCCGAACAGGCGATGAACTCCCCCACATCCCAGAACGCCACCGTCGGCGAGACGGTCAAAAGATATATAACCAGGGCTGCGATAAAAATAATGCCGGCTGCAAACCAGTCTATCCGGCGCTGATTCATCTCTCCTCCTTGGCGTAAACCTTCTCAAGGTAGGTTGTCAATTCCTTCATTGCAAGGTTTGAATAGAGCTTTCCTTCCATCCCGACACTTACCCCCCCGGTCTCCTCGCTCACCACCACCGAGATCGCGTCGGTTACCGAGCATATCCCCAAGGCGGCCCGGTGACGCATCCCGTAGTAGTCCTCGACCCAGGGCTCCTGACTGACCGGCAAGATACACGCCGCAGCAATAACCTTGTCCATTCTTAGGATACATGCCCCGTCGTGCAAAGGAGAGGGCGGGGTGAAGAGGGAAACTATAAGCGGCGCGGAGACCTTGGCGTCCAGGCGGGTGCCTGTCTGAACGTACTCCCCCAGATCGATGTCACGTTCAAAGACGATCAACGCACCGATCTTGCGTTTGCACATCTCCTCGACCGCCTTGACGATCTCTGAAACAGCCAGCTGCTCGACCGAGCGCACAAGGAATCTAAGCACCCGGTAGCGGCCCATTCGTGCAAGGGCGTTACGAATCTCCGGCTGAAACAGAATCACGAAAGCGATGATCCAGATAGCCATCAGCGAATTAAGAATCAGGGATAGAGCACTAAGATCGAATGCACGTGCAAGGAGGGAGAGAAGAAAGATCAACAAGAGCCCGATAAGTATCTGAAGCGCCCGCGTGCCTTTGATGAACGCGAGGAAAAGATAGACGATCACCGCCACCACCCCGATGTCTATAAAGTCAATAAACGTAGGACGGAGAACATTTACCATGACTTTTCACCATTGACAGAACGGATCGCGGCCGCCGCATCAATTGCTTTTCTCGTCTGGCTGACGTCGTGCACCCTGAGGATCGCAGCGCCTCCAGCGAACGCCAGAACCGCTGAAGCTATAGAGGCCTCCAGCCTGTCGTTGACCTCAAGCCCTAAGAGCTTACCCAGGAAGGACTTACGGGATGCACCCACGAGTATGGGCGACCCAAAGGCGCGCAGCTCACCCAACCTGCGGATGGCCGAGGTGTTGTCATGAACGCGCTTGCCGAAACCGATGCCCGGATCAATAATCACGTGATCTCGCGGAAAACCTGAGGCCTGGATCTCTTCAAGCTTGGTAGAAAAGAACCGGAAGAGTTCGGCGTTGAAGTCGTCGTAGTGCGGGTCTTTTTGCATGGTCCTGGGCGTTCCCTGGATGTGCATGAGCACAAATGCGGCACAGTACTCTCCCGCCATCTGCCAGAGCGCTGGATTTGCCCCGCCCGATACGTTGTTTACGATCGAGGCACCCTTATCGAGAGCGGCACGTGCAACATCGGGATCGGTGGCATCTACAGACCACAGCACGCGACGAGTCTGGAGATGATCGAAGACCGACGAAAGCCGCCTGAGCTGCTCGGAGGCGGGAACCGGATCGGAGCCGGGACGGGTCGACTCGGCACCAACGTCTATTATATCAGCACCTTGCGCGATCATCTCATCTATACGTCTACGAGCGGCGTCCGGCTCAAGGAAGAGGCCGCCGTCCGAGAACGAGTCCGGGGTCACGTTAAGAACACCCATGATGAGCGGGTGATCAAAGCTTAATCTGCCTAGGGGTAACTCGATCGCGGCGGGCAGCTTATCCAGACGGCTAAGGAGCTCGACTACCTGCCGCTGTAACCCGGCAAGACCGAAGGGTTGGCCGGAAAGCGCTAAGACCGTGCGTCGCAGTTGGCGCTTCGTACCCATGAAGATGGCGTCTGAGCTATCTACCTTCCCTGTGATCACTTCGCGATGAACCGCTGCGTCGGCCCCAAACGATATAGCGGTCTGCTTAAGGATATTTGCGGCCGGGGTCGAAAGCCCTGTAATCTTTAGAAGAAACGAATCACTTTTTTCTATAAATACATCTATACAGGATGGGTCTACCTCTACCCTTCGCAGTTCCTGTACCAACTCGGCAGAAGAGCCAACCACCAGCGGCCGCAAAAGCATCACAACCGCAGTCCTCTCATCAGGGAAAGCGCCTCGGCGCGCGTCTTTGCCTGTCTGAACGCCCCGCGCATGGCCGAGGTAAGGGTAAGGGTGCCGGGTTTCTTTACCCCGCGCATGGTCACGCACAGGTGTTCGGCCTCTATAACCACCATCACACCCAGAGGATGAAGCACCTCGTTGAAGATGTCGGCTACCTCGGTGGTCAAGCGCTCCTGGATCTGAAACCGCTTGGTCAGTATATCCACAAAACGGACTATGTCGCCGAAACCGGTAATCCGGTTCTCACGGGGTATATAGGCCAGATGAACCTTGCCGAAGAAGGGCAGGAGATGATGCTCGCAGATGGAGTAGAAGGGTATATTCTTTACGAGTATCATCTCATCCTGGTTGGGTGCGGTATAGGTTTTAAGTACCTGGCGTGGATCGCGTCCCAGCCCGGCGAGGATCTCCGGCAGCATCTTCTCCACCGCCTGCGGGGTATGCTTCAGCCCTGCCCTGGAGGGATCCTCACCTGCCGCCTCAAGGAGCTCCCTGACGGCTGCCTTAACTCTTTCTGGGTCCACTTCCCGCCTTTGCCGATCTCGAACTCGACACCTTTTTATCGGACGTTTGATGGGCCTTAGGGGTTGTCTCCACCTTAGCAGCTTTGCGTCTGGGACTCTTGGTAAGTCCAAGTATCTCATCAATCTGCATCGCATCGAGGGTTTCTTGCTTGATAAGTGCTTCGGCAAGTGCATTGAGCTTCTTGACATTCTTTTCGATGATCCCCTGAGCGCGCTTATGCTGCTTCTCGATTATCGCTCGAATCTCGGAATCGATGAGCTGGGCTGTCTCCTCGCTGTAGTTGCGATGCATTCCCATCTCCCGGCCCAGGAATATCTCCGCCTCGGCCTTTCCGAACGTCAGCGGGCCGAGCTTGGTGCTCATCCCCCACTCGCAGACCATCTTACGGGCAAGGATGGTTGTCTTCTCAAGGTCATTTGCGGCCCCGGTGGAGAGGTCGCCGAAGATCTTCTCCTCCGCCGCGCGGCCTCCCAACATGAACGCAATCTGTGCCTCGCAGAACCCCTTGGGGTATATCTTGCGTTCATCGATGGGCAGAGGCTGGGTAACGCCGAGAGCCATGCCGCGTGGGATTATGGTAACTTTATGCAGCGGGTCCATGCCAGGGATCATGCGTGAGACAAGTGCATGACCCGCCTCGTGATACGCGGTGCGGCGCTTCTCCTCGACAGAGAGTAGCAGGCTGCGCCGCTCGGCACCCATAAGGACCTTGTCCTTTGCGTCTTCGAAGTCCTGGGCTGTAACCTCACTGCGGTTGCGGCGCGCAGCGAGAAGGGCGGCTTCATTAACCATGTTTTCAAGGTCTGCACCGGTGAACCCGGGCGTGCCGCGTGCCAGAATGGAAAGGTCAACGTCCCCAGAAAGCGGTATACGTTGAACCTTTATTTTGAGGATTCCTTCCCGGCCACGAACGTCCGGTTGAGGCAGTACCACCTTGCGGTCAAAGCGACCCGGGCGCAGAAGCGCCGGATCAAGTATGTCAGGACGGTTGGTGGCTGCCATGAAGATGATGCCTGCAGAGGTCTCAAAGCCGTCCATCTCCACAAGAAGCTGATTAAGGGTCTGCTCCCGCTCGTCGTGACCGCCGCCCAGACCTGCTCCGCGATGACGCCCGACAGCGTCTATCTCGTCTATGAATATGATGCATGGGGCATGACGCTTGCCCTGTTCGAACAGGTCTCGCACACGCGACGCACCAACGCCGACAAAAAGCTCTACGAAGTCCGACCCTGAGATGGAGAGGAACGGAACGCTCGCCTCACCGGCTACCGCACGTGCAAGAAGGGTCTTTCCTGTGCCAGGCGCCCCGACAAGCAGCACCCCTTTTGGGATACGGCCGCCCAGACGACTGAACTTGCGCGGCGACCGAAGAAACTCTATTATCTCTTCCAGTTCCTCCTTGGCTTCCTCCACTCCTGCGACGTCATCAAAGGTAACGTTGGGACGGGTCTCTGTAGAGATCCTCACCTTGCTCTTCCCGAACTGAAATGCCTTGGAGGCCCCGGCCTGCGACTGCCTCATTATCATAAACCAGAACCCGATAATCAGCACCCAGGGAACGATGGCCAGAAGAATGCTCGCCCACTGGACACGGTTCTGAGAACTGACGTTAACGCCTAAGGCCAAAAGCTCCTCTACAAGCTTCTGATCATCAAAGGGAATCCTCACAATGAAGCGTTTTGTGGTGATCTGCTCTTGCCGCACAGTCTGAACCGTTTCCTCGGCGAGAAACTCGCCTGTTATCTGACGTTCCGAGATCGTCGCCGAAGAAAGCTTTTCAAGCCGCTGGCGGAACTCACTGTATGGGATCTCAGGGGTCCGCTGTGGACGAAAAACAAACAGATAGTAACCTAGTATAAATAACAACCCCACCACGCCCCAGATAATGATGGTGCGTAGTCTGCTTGAACCCGCCTTAGGCGGTCTATTTGTCATCTTCACCTCGCAAGAGAGTCAAAATTGTCAACTCACTAGTTAAACTTGTTACAGGGGCCGCGGCAGAGCGTATAAGCCCGGCGGCCCACACTACTTCATCATCCTTGCATACCAAAGGCCAGTACCGACGCATCCGGCGTACTACCTTCCTATCACTAAATACCCGCTTCAGCTTAACCTCTCTTCGCCTGCCAAACGGAACTATCCTGTCCCCTTCACGCCAGGGGCGCACAACGAATGGAGGCTTGATAAAACTCGCGTCAAAGAATACCGTATCGTCCCGCGGCACGAATTCATCCGGTTTGCCCGAATAGACGCGCAGGCGCCATCCAAACCCCGGCACTAACACATCCTTTTCCTCGCTCAGCACCCTCGGCTCCCACAAGGGTTGATCCTTGCAATCCTCAAGTACCAACCGATCATAGGATGCCGAAAGCTTTTTTCCTTCGCCGCGCGCTATCTCACGCGTCCCTTTGGCAATCTCAAGGGGCAATAGGCCCAAAAGATCATTCGCCCCAAGCCAGGGCGCAAAGAGCCTCAGCACACGAAGTTGCGTAACTGAATTATAGCTCGAAAGCCCTGAGGTGTCAAGCTCACGGGTCTTGCCATTAGTTGCAACGAGCCGCTTCAGGAGCTCGGCTGCCTCTGAATCAAGCAAGGAGTTCAGCATATCCCCTATCCTGAGGGTGCGCGAAATGGTCTCCTCAATGGATGGGTTGAGTTCCTTAAGCAAAGGCATGATCAGGTGTCTGATACGGTTGCGGTCAAATGAAAGTGAGACATTGCTCGAATCCTCGCGGAAGGAGAGATGATGTTTCTTCAGATAGGCAAGGATTTCTGTCCGCGTGCACCGGATAAGGGGACGGATGAACGGCCCACGCCTTGCAGGGATGCCCCATAAAAGAGGCTCCGCCCTGCCGCGGATCAAAGAAAGCAGTATCCATTCCGCGTTATCCGAGGCTGTATGTCCCAAGGCCCCGTAACACACCTTCCCTCCTGAAGACTCCAAATCTATCAACTCTTGTAATCCCTTGTATCTCAGCTTGCGACCCGCCATCTCCAGGGAGATTCCGTGCCGGGCCGCGTACGCCGCAACGTCGGCACGATCGGGATGGAAGGGAATATCCAGGGATTTGGCAAGATTCGCCACGAATTCCTCGTCTGCATTCGCCTCCGCCCCTCTAAGCCCGTGGTTCAGATGATAGACGCCCAGATCAGTGATCCCGAGCCTTTTTCGACGTGAGTGAAGGAAGTGTAGAAGAGCGACCGAGTCCGCCCCGCC
>JAYELY010000205.1:0-13020 GCA_034717795.1 Caldifarciminota bacterium | reverse complement strand
ATCGTTGCCACTACGATTCTCCTCCTGCGGTGGCGGCATGCAACGACCGGCTTGTATGGGTGTACACAAGATTCAACCCTGATACTATCTTTGAGGCGTGGGCGGTGATAACCGACTGGGACATGGGCGTAGGGGTTGCGGAGCAGCCGCCCGTAACACACTACACCGACTGGGAGGTAGTTACCTCAATCGGCCCACAGATCGTTCTGCGTTACGCGGATCGTCCAGACGGTTTTCACGCTTCCATTTTCGACGCCGCAGGCCGCAAGGTTGACGAGATACACGCAACTGAATCCTCTGGAATGATTACCTGGGGAAGGTGTTACGGGCCGGGGGTGTATTTCATAGTGCCGAGTGTGGGTAAGTCGTCGGCACAGAAAGTCGTCTTGATAAAATAACCCCCTCCCCCGCCTCTGAACGAGGCGGACGGTCGGTCGCGACGACGGAGAAAGGTGTATTCCAGCCAAGGCAGCAAGCGCTTGACAGCATCCTTTTCTCAGTTAAAGTTGGAGAAACTAACCTGTTCAAAACCAAGGAGGCACGATGCGAGGTTTAATTGTTCTTTTAGCATTGAGTGTTCCGGCAGCAGCCGAGATTCACTTCACCGAGGTGGATGTCGCTACCTTAGGCATAGACGAAATCGCCGATTCACCAACTCTTGTTGATTACAACTCGGACGGCATCCTCGACTTCTGGGCCGGATACGCCTACATCAACGACGGTGAGGGAAACTTCACCAAGCTCCCTGAAAGCCGCTGGGGCGGCGGTCGTGTGGTCTGTTTCGGCGACTACGACAACGACGGCTACCCTGATATACTGACCACCCGGCGTATCAATGTAGATACCCTGAATGACACCTGCTTCATCCTCCTGTACCGCAACCAGGGGCCGCCGGATTACGGTGTTGAGGATGTGAGCCTGGGGGCAGGACTCACCGACACGATCCTGAACCGCAACCTTGTTGACGTAGCCTGGCTCGACTACGACTCGGATGGATGGCTGGACTTCTACGTCTCAAGCTACGAGTTCCCCTTCCCTGTTGGACACGAGGACTATCTTTATCACAACAACGGCGACGGAACCTTCAGCGATGTCTCCGAAGAGGCGGGCATCCGTTATTCGTACGCCAGCGCCCTGTGTTCACGCGGTGTAAGCGTTGGAGACTTCAATAACGACGGCGACATGGATATCTTCGTATCCGTGTATCGCCTTCAACGGAACCTTCTGTGGCAAAACAACGGCGACGGAACGTTTACTGACGTGGCCGATGAGAAAGGCGTAATCGGTGAGGGTTCTCTCGTGTACAAGGGACACAACATCGGTGCGTGCTGGGGCGACTACAACAACGACGGGTATCTGGATCTGTTTACCCCGATCACCCACCATCCAGGCAATGTGGGTGATTCAACCAACCATCTGTGGGCCAACGACGGCCCGTCCGGATGGGCATTCACCGACTACATCTGGGAGAGCGGCATCTACAACGCGGAGATCGGTTCGGCGCCGGCCTGGGCCGACTACGACTCGGACGGCGATCTGGATCTTTACTGGGTGAACCTCTATGGAACCCCGGGCCAGCAGAGCTGGCTTTACCGCAACGACGGTGACAACCAGTTCACCGACGTATCGGTGGCTACAGGTATCAAGACGTGGGGCGGCACGAGTTACTCATTGTGGGGAGACATCAACGGTGACGGATTTCTCGATGCCTACATCCCGTACTCTGAGGGCAAAAAATTCTTTATCTCCGACGCGGGAAACGGCAACCACCGGCTCGTCCTGAATCTTAAGGGGATAAAATCCCCCCAGAGATCAGACGACACCACGAGCAACGTCTCCGCGATAGGTGCCCGGATTACCGTCTGGGCGGGCGAGTCCATGGTGATGCGCGAGCTGGCGCCTTCGGCAGGCAACGGATACGGCTCACCATTCAATCACTTCCTTCACTTCGGACTGGAAGCGCACGATAAGATAGATTCCGTTGTAATCCGCTGGCCATCAGGACTTGTAGAACGCTACAACTCTATTCCTGTAGATACCACCCTTACAATTACCGAGTATAGCGGCGTGGGGATTGGGGAATCTCGCAAACAGAGCCCCTCGATAACGGCACTTACCACCGACGTCATCTTCTTCCGCGATCGGGTAAACTTCAGCGCCACGATTCCCGAAGGTGAAAACGCCCGGATCGGCATATTCAACGCCACAGGTCGCATGGTCGCGGTGCTTGAGCCTGAAATCAAGGATGATATCTGTGAAGCTGCATGGCGGCCGGGAGAGCTGGTTCCAAGGGGCGTCTACTTCGCACGGCTCCTGGGAACCAATGCCGAATCTGTAAAGATCATCTATGTCAGGTGATCCTTAAAGGGATTCAACCCCCCGGGGAGATCGAACGATCTCCCCCTTCTGTTTATCTCAGAATCTAAAGCTAACTCTAACGTATAGGAACCTCGATCTGGTAGGGCATGAGGTAGAGAAGGTTCTCGGAGAGCCAGGAAGGGAGCATCTTAAGATTAAGAATCGAGGTTTCGTCCAAGACCTCCTCAATGTCGATCATGGGTTCGGGCTCGGGATAGATGATAACCCTGCAGTCTTCGGGCAGCCCGGCCATCCTGCGCGCTTCTTCTAAAGCGTCCATGAGCCCGCCAACCTCGTCTGCAAGACCGGCTTTAACGCCATCAGGGCCTGACCAGATGCGTCCGCGTGCCACCGAATCTACCTCATCGAAGCTCATGCCCCGGCCTTCGGCAACCCGGCCCACGAACTCGGCATAGCCTTCATCCATCATCCGCTGCATGAGCTCGACCTCTGCCTCATCGAAGCGCCTGTCCGAGCTGAACATATCCGAATGCGGATAGAGCTTTACCGTCTCCCGGTTTATACCCAGTTTCTCTCTGAGGTCTTTAGAAACGAACTTACCGCCCAGGATTCCTATGGAGCCGGTAATCGTGGTGGCGTCCGCGTAGATCTTATTTGCAGGAGCGGCGATGTAGTAGCCGCCCGAGCCAGCAACGCCGGCCATGGAGACTATTACCGGCTTTTCAGCTGCAAGCTCGGCAAGTGCGCGGTTTATGATTTCGGACGCCAACGCCGAGCCGCCGCCTGAGTTGATGCGAAAAACAACCGCCTTAATCTGCTTATCATCCTTCACTTTATTCAGAAGCTCGGATACGGTAGTTGAACCCATGTACTTGCCGCCTATCAGAGGAATAGGTATCGGGTTTGAGCCGCTCTCGCCTGTGACGATGTCGCCCTCTGCGACCACGAGCGCTATCTTGTCTTGCTTGGTGAGGGTGCTCTTTTTTCTTGACTCAACCCATGCCCTGGCAATCTCCTTGGGCTTCTTTTTGAGCTCGGCAAGCTTGATGCGTTCAGCCTTCTTACCGAACTCTTCCTTGATGATGCTATCGAGTTCAAGGGCCAGGCACAGGCCGTCCACAAGACCGAGCATCTTGGCGGTGTCTCCAGAGACCATGATACGCTCGTTCATGAACTTCTCGAACTCGGCGCGAGAGATATCCCTGTCGCGTTCGATCGCCCCCAGCATCTCATCGTACAGTGAAGCAAGGTAGGCCTCAAGCTGTTCCTTATCCTCATCCGAGGGCTTGGAAAACTCAAATAGCTCATAGGCAGATTTGTACTCACCTACCCGGTAGAAATCGGGCTCGATTCCCAGCTTGTCCAGGGTTCCCTTGATGTGCAGGGTTTGTGCATACATGCCGACAAATGATACCTCTCCGGTAGGAACCATCCATATTTTGTCCGCCACAGATGCGAGATAGTATGAACCGATGCCGTAGCCTTCTGCAAAGGCCACGATCTTGAGCCCGTCCTCTTTCAGTTGAGCCAGTTCTGCTCGGATCTCCTCTGCCTGATATAGTGAGAAGCTGGCGCCGCGGAAGTCTAAAAGCACTCCATTAACGTTCTCCTGTTCGCCCAGATCACGAATCTCTGTAAGAAGATCGTAGAAGGTTTTGGACTTCTTCATGGAGAAGGAGATGAAGGCGAACTTGATACCTGAGGGCGCAGGCTCCTCAGGCCGACCCTTGGGTACCCAGGCCACGACCTTTGGGCCGGGTCTCTTTAATCGGATGCCTGGATAGCGGGGGAAGGAAAATCCGAGGTTGATGCCCAAAGCGCCGTCCGAGTTGTAGGTCGCTCCAAGCTTGACGTAAGTAAGACCGAACTCGGTGCCCGCCGTCCAGGAAAGCCCTTCTTCGCCGTTAAGCGGTTGTGTCACGGTGCCGGAGAGAAGAATGCCCGAAACCGGTTCGACCCCTAATCCCACCTTCAGATCATCGAAACCACCCCGGTAGGAGAGGTCGCTGAACAGGGTAACCCGATCCGTAAAGGGACGCACGCCCAAGCCACCGATGATGGTGGGAGTTTCTCCGGTTTGCAGAGCAGCACCCATGGCGAGCCAGTTCAGGGGATTGGCCTGCAAACCGAAGCGCCAGTGGCGCTGCTCGCCCCAGAAGTAGGCTCCGCCCAGACGAAAGCGTTTATGAAGAGGTATCCCGAATCCGGCTGTCCAAACCCCTGTTGAATCGCCGGACCGGTAGCCGAACCCCACGGAAGCAACACTCAAACCTATCTGGAAGCCTGGAGCGTCCTCAAAAAAGGCCATCCCGCTCCGCAGTTCAATGCCCTCGGAATGAAGCGCCCGACCCGCAGGGTTGCTCCAGATGGCATCGGAGCGCTCGACAAAGCTAACCGATGAGGAGCTGAAGAATCCCAACCCTGCTGCTAAAAGAATTAACGCCTGTGACATAGATCCTCCGAATCTTTGGTTGTTTGTTTTCCTATTCTAGGAGACGCAACGCACGGGGCAATGTTGCATAATTCAGATGCAACGGTGGGGTTAGCAGACTCCGGGGAGCGACACATTTAACCCCTTGACAAGCGCGCATTTTTACCTATGATTAAATTATGAAGGAGGATGATATGGTGATTAAAAAAATCTGGAGTGTCGGTGTAGTTGCGCTTGTAATCCTCCTTGGATGCTCAGTAAACGAGTTCGGGACAGAGAAACCCGATTACTTCCCGCTCGACGAGGGCAACACCTGGGTTTACGAAGTGCAAACGGATGGGGCGGCCTATACCATTGTCTGCGAGATGATTGAACTCGAAGCAGGGATATTCGGATACCACAGCTACATACAAACTGATCAACCCTCTATTATGGCAGCAGATGGCCCCGAGTCCACCGAACCCTTTAACGACTCTGCAAAGGTAATTATAGATTCCGCATTAACCGTACCCCAGTGGGGATGGGTAATACCCATAAACCCGGTGGAGATTGCTGACCAAGCGAGTTACACTGTCAAGACACCTGCGGGAACCTTCGAGGATTGCATCTTTATCGAGGGCAAAAAAGATGTTGATGGAACCCGTTTCGATGCCTGGTTGGCTCCCGAGGTCGGACCTGTCTATATAACCAATTGGTCCTGCGACGAAACGCTCATCAAGGAACTTCGCCTGCTGCGTTTCCTTCCTGCTCCTTAATCGAAAGCCGTCCACAGATATCCATAGATCTCGCAAGGTTTAGCCTTGTAAGCTTTCTATCATCCATCGATGCCATAAACCTTGCCGGAACTCCAAAGAAGCTGCTGATAATTCTGATCCACCTTAATTTCAGCGGTCTCTCAAACAGTCTCCCACCCCTAAATCAAGTAATACGAGTTCCCAGGACTTGACGTTCAGGCGTTTATTCTTATATTCATATCAAGTCAAGTAAAGCATCCTAGGAGGAGATATGTCGTACTGGGAGTTTCTAAAGGAAAGCGAGGTCTTCAATCTTCTTGAGGACCCGGAATGCAAGGCCATAGCCGAGTTGGCCGAGAAACGCAAGGTCAGTAGAGGCTCGATTCTCGGCAAAGAGGGGGACAAGGGTGAGGAGTTTTATCTCGTGATCGAGGGTCAACTCGAGATCAGTATAAACGCGGCGCTTACCGAGCCGATGCCTGTAGCAATCGCCACCGTAGGGCCGGGGCAGATCTCGGGGTGGTCTTCCATGTATAGGGACGGCAAGCTGACCGCCACAATCAAGGCGGCCAAGGACTCCAAGGTACTGGTATGGAACGCACAAAAGCTGCACGAGTTCCTTTTGAGAAACTGCGGGATGGGCTACCGCATCCTGCAGCAGCTCTTGGCCGTGGTCGCCCGCCGCCTGGTCAACACCCGCGTTGCACTCATGAGCTGCGTAATGGAAAAATAATCCTCCTTTTTGCCTCCGGCAAAAAGATCGGAGATTGAAATCGGAAGCTAACCCTTAAGATTAACTCTATCTTTTTCTTGCGATCTTTTCGACTACGTCGAAAAGGAGCTCTAGATTCGGGGTCCCCAAGGAGCTGCGTAGTAGATCCTTGGGGTGGTTTTGTCGTTGACAAATCGAGCCGAAGCGAGTAGACTTCCCCATGGTCTGGATAGAAGAACTCAAAGAACATGTGGGGAAAGAAGTAACCCTTAAGGGATGGGTCTACAACAAAAGGGATTCAGGAAAAGTTCGCTTCGTTCTGCTCAGAGACGGAACCGGGATCCTGCAGTGCGTGTTCGTAGGCACCGGGATTGACAAAGAGACTTACGATCTTGCCGACTCCTTGAACCAGGAGGCGGTGGTGGAGGTGTCGGGGATAGTGAGTGAGGACACCAGGGCACCCGGCGGGGTGGAGCTTACCGCCAAGTCCTTGAAGCTTATTGCCGATTCCGCAGACTATCCGATCACACCGAAAGAACACGGGATAGACTTCCTCTTGTCGCGACGGCACCTGTGGCTGCGCTCAAGCCGCCAGCACGCACTCCTGAGATGCCGGGACACCATGATCCGCGCGTTCCACGAGTTCTTCGAAGATCGTGGTTTCATACTGATTGACCCGCCTATGATCACCCCCACCTCGTGCGAAGGTGCAACCACGCTGTTCGAGATCAAGTATTTCGACGATGTAGCCTATCTTTCACAATCCGGCCAGTTATACATGGAGCCGGCTGCGGCCGCTTTCGGAAAGGTCTACTGCCTCGCCCCTTCCTTCCGGGCCGAAAAATCCAAAACACGCAGGCACCTCACCGAATACTGGCACCTGGAGCCTGAGGTCGCGTTCCTTGATCTGGAAGGCGACATGGAACTCGCCGAGGATATGCTCCTCTTTGTAGTAAAGCGTCTCGTGGAAAAAAGGCAAAAAGAATTTGAACTTCTCGGAGAAAAGACCGAGGATTTTGAAAAACATATCCAGCTTTTGAGGAAGCTTGATAAACCCTTCTACCGCCTCTCCTACACCGACGCGATCAAGATGCTTAACGATAATGGGATCAAGATACAGTGGGGTGAAAAGTTCGGTGCGGACGAGGAAGCGGCAATCTCTCGTGAGTTTGATAGACCGGTGTTCGTCCATCGTTACCCGAAGGCCTCCGCCCCCTTCTATATGAAGGAGGACCCTGAAAACCCGGATGTTGTTCTTAACTTCGACCTCCTGGCACCCGAGGGCTACGGCGAGATCATAGGCGGCTCTCAGCGCGAGGACGACCTTGCCAAGCTGGAGGCCGCGATCCAAAGACAAAATCTGCCGCGCGAGCCCTTGGAGTGGTATCTTGATCTCAGGCGCTACGGGACATTCGAACACTCGGGATTCGGGATAGGCATGGAGCGGACCCTGGCTTGGATCACCGGCGTCCACCACATTCGGGAGACGATCCCCTACCCACGTCTGATCGATAGAATCTACCCCTGAAGATATAGCCCTGCACCTTAAGGATCAATCCTGACCTATTCTCTGCGAGCAAGCGTTACCTCGTAGACTCGGGTGGTTGCGATTTCGACCGGCGGAAATTTATCTATTGGACTTAAAAGTAAATCTAGCGAACAATTTATTAAATCAACTGATGCGCCTTTTAAGCTCTTGACAAGGCTCGCTGGAAGCATACAATTCTGGGTATGGACAGTTTCAACTCGCTAAGCAGGGATCAAAGACCATATGCAAACGATGAGAGGGGCGGAGTTAGATCGAGAGAAATTCAAAAAAGGAGGCTGGATGAGTCTGCTTGACAACAACGATGACGTGAAGGGGTTGGTCGAGAAACTCAACTTCAAGGAGAAGATCGATCGCTCCATGCGCCTGATCGAAGAGGCATACGAGCGTTACGGCCAAAGAATGGTGGTAGCCAACAGTTTGGGCAAGGACTCGATGGCGGTGTGGGATCTTGCAAAACGAGCAGTCCCAAAAATCCGCGGCTTCATCGTAACGACCCGGTACAAGCCTCAAGCGACCAAGGAGTTCATGCGTAAGGTAGTGGAGCTATACCCTGAGATTAAGGTTTATGCAAACGATGCCGAGATACCGGAGCGGCTTTATGAGACCGACCCTGACGAGTGCTGCCGGATCCTAAAGGTTGAGCCGGTTCGTTGGGCCATTGATGAGATGGGGGTTGACTGCTGGGTAACCGGTCTGCGCTGCACCGAGGGCCGCACCCGCACCGACTACAAGGAGGTGGAGGAGCGCGACAAGGGTCTTATAAAGCTCAACCCACTCCTTTTGTGGAAGGAACGCGAGGTCTGGCAGTATCTTGCTCTCTACAACGTTCCGGTCAACCCTTTATATAAAGAGGGCTACCGTTCCCTGGGCTGCGAGCCGTGTACCCGCATCACCCATGGGGAAGACGAACGCGCAGGGCGCTGGCTGAACACCTCGAAGTGCGGCGGCGAGTGCGGCATACACACCCGTCCCCTCAGAGCAGGCGTGGTTGACTGAACGCGGCCTTATGAGCTGCTTCCTGCCTGTAGATTGAAGGACAGGGAGCGTTTTCGGAGGATATGATGGTCATGTCGTTAGGATTGTTCCTTTTAATCATCGTGCTCGGCTTTGCATGGGAATTCATAGATGCTTCTGTGGGGATGGGCTACGGAACGATCGGTGCCCCTGTACTTATCGTGATGGGGTTCGATCCGTTGTTCGTCGTCCCGGCTATCCTTCTCTCCCAGGCGGTAGGAGGATTTGCCGCGTCCCTTTTCCATCAGCGCAACCGCAACGTCAGCTTCAGTCTCCACTCGAAGGACCTGAAGATCTTCTTGGTAATCACCGGAGCCGGTGTACTGGCCACCATATTGGCCGCCATCGTGGCCCTCAACATCCCCAAGGTGTGGCTCAAGACCTACATCGGCGTACTGGTACTGACCATGGGAGTTTTTATACTTATCAATCTGCACTTCAGCTTCTCATTCAAGAAGATGATCGGCGTGGGAATCATAAGCGGCTTCAACAAGGCGGCTTCCGGCGGCGGCTTCGGCCCGGTTGTGACCGGCGGACAAATAATCGCCGGCCACAAGGCCAAACGTGCCATCGGGGTAACCACCTTTGCCGAAGCCCCTATCTGCATCATCGGATTCATCACCTATGTCGTGGTTAAACTGATCAAACAAGACCCGACCCCACTTTTTTCCCGATCTGTAGGAGACATTGTCCGTTCTGTGTTCTCCACCTCAATCCTGCGTTGGGATCTGACAGTCGCCCTGCTTATAGGTGTTATCCTTGTTGCCCCTCTGGGTCCGCTCCTGACTAAAAAAATCAGCAAAATGAAGTGGCGCTACATTCTCGGTCCCCTGATTATTCTGCTCGGCGCGTGGGTGCTTATAAAGACCTACCTGCTCTGATAGACTTGCCAAAAACCCAGTCTTGGATATAGTTTACGGACACCTAAGGTTATAAATCTTCCGGGTGTCCGTAACTTTATTCAAACCTGGGAGTGTCATGAACGTTTGGCAATACCTTTTCGTGGCCGCAGTTGGGGTTGCTGCAGGGATGCTTTCCGGCCTTTTCGGTATAGGGGGTGGGACGCTGATCATACCGGCTCTGGTTTTCATCCTCGGCTTCACCCAGCACAAGGCCCAGGGAACCTCTCTGGTTGCTTTGCTTCTGCCTGTAGGTATCCTGGGGGTACTCCGTTACCACAAGGCTGGAGACGTGAACTGGATAGCCGGCCTGATCCTGGCAGGTGGGCTTCTCGTTGGGGCCTACTTCGGCGCAGGCTGGGCAGGAAAACTGAACGAAGTCTGGCTGAAGCGTGCGTTCGGTATCTTCTTTATCCTTTTGGGAATCAGGTACATACTTGCCAGGTCAGCGCCTTAAACAGGACCTCCTTACAGCACCAATTGTCCATCTCTCAGGTAGGGTCAGATTCATCCTAGGAGATTTTCTTTGTTCTCTTGATGCGCTAAGACCCTACCGGGTTTCAGCGCAACCTTCATTGACCACACCCCTGAAAGTAGCAACGAGCGATACCCTATTGAGCGTAACCGAGTAACTCTGCGGTACTCTCCGCTTCTGAAAGCAGCTCCAGCGCCTTCTTAAGCACCGGATCTTCCGCAAGTATGGCCTGATAACGACCCTCCTCGCCCCATTTCTGGCTAGCGATCTCCAAACGCAAGTAATATCGAAGCTGCTTTTTGGTCTCTTCGAACTCGGCATCGGTAAACTCAACCTCACGCTTTCTGGCTTCACCAGCCAGACCCGCAAGCATCTCGTCGGTTACAGAGAAGTCAGTGGCAATTTCAGGATTGGCGGAAAGATAATCAACGGCGTAGGCAAAAAAGGTTCGCTTAATCCAGAATCTGCGCGCAAGCTCACTCAACTTTTCAGTCTCAACGTAGATATCCGGGGCAATGGCTCCTCCCGCGTAAAGCGGACGCCTGCGTTTACCAAGGGTATGAAGCGTAGCCACCTCGTTCTCCTTGCCCTCGATCTTGACGCGGTGTCTATCTATACAGCGGCCCGACGGCGTGTACCAGTGGGCGGTGGTAAGCTTAAGGCGTCCTGAGTCGGCAAGCGGATAAAGCGTCTGCACCGAGCCTTTGCCGAACGTTGTGTCGCCTACTATCAGGGCACGTTCCCAATCCTGAAGTGCACCGGTGAGTATCTCTGCTGCGGACGCCGAACCTCGATCGGCAAGGACGATTAAGGGATAATCGGCGAAAAGAGGGTCCTCATGAGAACGGTAGGTTCGAAAGCTCTGGGGGATGCGCCCTCTGGTCTGTACTATCTCAAGGTCACGCTCAAGGAAGAGATCGGAGACGTCCACACCCTCGCCAAGGTACCCGCCCGAATTCATGCGTACATCCAGAATGAGTTTTTTCACGCCTTCGACGCGGAGAAGTGAATCCATGGCCTCCTCCACCTCCTCGCGAGCGGTCCGGCTGAACTTGGAGAACTTGATGTATCCTATTTCAGGGGTGAGCTTGGCAACGTAGTTCACAGCGTTGAGCTTGATGATTGCACGGGTGATAGTAATCTCCATAGGTTTGTCCCAGCCGTTCCTCCAGATAGATATGGTCACCTCGGTGCCCGGCTTGCCACGCAGCTTCATCACCGCCTCGTCGGCGGTTATCCCCTCGGTTGATTCGCCTTCTATTTCGACTATTCTGTCGCCCGCCTGCAGGCCTGCAGCCGCAGCAGGTGTACCATCCAGGGGCGAGATGACCGTGAGCCAGTCGTCGGCGATAGCTATGGTGATGCCCAACCCACCGAACTCACCCTGCATCGAAATATTCAGGCTCTCGAAATCCTTGGGACTCATATACATGCTGTAGGGATCAAGCTTACGCAGCATCCCGTTCATCGCGTCCTGGATCATTGAATCCAGCGCCACCTCGCGGACATAGGTGTCGCGTGTTATCTGAAGCACCCGCTGGAAGGTCTCAAGCGAGGTGTAGATGTTTGTCTTGCCAGCCCACAGACGGGAACCCACCCATGTAGCCATAAGCAGTGAGATAGCAAGCAGACCCAGTGTAAGTTTACGTTTGTTCATAATATCCCCTTACTTCTCAAAAGGTCTAAGACAACCTGTTTAATTTCTTCATGCAGCATCATTTTCTCCTTTGCGCCGTCAAAGACGCGGATCCTTTTCGGTGCGCGGCGTGCAAAGTAAAGGTAAGCCTCGCGCACCTTCTCGTGAAATTCCTTGCCGGCCTGCTCCAGACGATCATGGGGCCGGTTAAGTCGTGCAAAGGCTCCCTCCACATCGAGATCGACAAGTACCGTCAGATCAGGCTCAAGACCGCCTGAGGCAAACTTGCAGAGCCTGGAGACGGTCTTTGAATCGAGCTCTCGTCCGCCCGCCTGATAGGCAAGGGTGGAGAGAGTGAAGCGGTCCGAGATCACCACCGCCTTATCCACACAGAGCTTGCGGCGTATGCGCTTTGCAACGTGTTCAGCGCGCGCAGCAAGGTAAAGCAAAAGCTCGGTCCGCGGGTGCATATCCTCCAACGCGGGATCCAAAAGCACCTCGCGTATGCGCTCCCCTGCCTGGGTTCCACCGGGCTCACGGGTAAGATCAACATTTATATTGTTCCGACGCAAAGCCTCGGCCAGAAGCTCGGCCTGGGTGGACTTGCCAGAACCCTCTATTCCTTCAAATACTATGAACACACCCCTCTTCATAATATCGATCCCTCCAGACCGGTGAGTGCACCTATTATAAACCTCATTGCGTTCACGTCAAGGTTAACGCGATAAAGAGCGTGGCACTACCCTTTCTTCCCAGGCTTGCGAGAGTATCTGCGAATATAGGCCTCTGTCTTGCGGCGGGCCACGTAGTCCGGATACTGGATAGGCGGCGACTTGAAGAAGTAGCTTGATGGAGCGGTGATAGCACCCTTTAGGCCGTGATTTAAAGCCAGCTTGGCGCACCGGATCGCATCTATCATCACCCCGGCAGAATTGGGGGAATCCCAGACCTCCAGCTTGAGTTCTAGATTTAAGGGCACGTCACCGAACGTCTGACCCTCCATTCTGAGGTGACACCACTTGCGATCCGCAAGCCAGGGAACGTAGTCCGATGGCCCCACGTGCACGTTCTCGGCACCCATGTCGTAGGGAAGCATGGAGGTTACGGCACGGGTCTTTGAGATCTTTTTGGACTCAAGCCTCTCGCGCTCCAGCATGTTCAAAAAGTCGGTGTTGCCGCCCACGTTGAGCTGCGAGGTATGCAAGAGCTTGACCCCGCGCTCGTGGAACAGGGTGGTAAGGACACGGTGAA
>JAYELY010000204.1:0-2549 GCA_034717795.1 Caldifarciminota bacterium | reverse complement strand
CATCCGCGCAAGCTTTTCTGCTGATCGGGGAAGTTCCGGTTTGCTCATCTGAACCTTATCCTGGTTCCTTCCTTGGTATCTTCCATGATCAAACCCGCCGCCTGAATCATATCGCGAAGCTTATCCGCCCAGTCGAAAGCCTTTGCCATGCGAAGCTCGGTTCGGAAGCCGACCAAGAGGTCGAGCAGGGTCTGGATATCCTCGCCGCCCCGATCACATCGCGGTGCAAATCCGAGGATTTCGAGCGCCAGGTTTAGCTTTGCGGTAGCCTCGGCAAGCTTATCCTTATCCCCTGCAGTAAGCGCGTCGTTGCCTTCTCTGACAAGATCGAAGACCAGGCCCACAGCCTTGGGTGTGTTGAAATCTTCGGAAAGGGCTTTCTCGAACTCAGGATACCCGGCGGCAAGGGATGACTGGTCCAGGATTTGCCCTGCGGCTGCGAGGAAGGTGGTTATGCGCTCCCATGCCGATTTCGCCTCGTCCATGCCATCAATTGTGTACTCGGTCTGGGCGCGGTAGTGAACGCGCAGGGTGAACATTCTGAGCGCGTTGGGGTCGTAAGCCTCAATGACGTCGCTTGCCACGACCAGGTGGCCGGTAGATTTGCTCATCTTCTCGCCTGCAAGGTTGAGCATCTCGACGTGCATCCACGCCTTTGCAAACCCCTTGCCGGTTGCGGCCTCGTACTGGGCTATCTCGTTTTCGTGATGAGGGAATACCAGGTCCTCTCCGCCCGCGTGCAGGTCGAACTCAGGGCCCAGATAGTGGGTGGACATGGCCGAGCACTCGATGTGCCAGCCAGGTCGTCCCTTGCCCCAGGGCGAGTACCAGTAAGGTTCAGCGGGCTTTGCCGCCTTCCAGAGCGCGAAGTCCAGGGGATCGCGCTTGTTCTCGCTAGGCTCTATCCGCGCACCGGACTCAAGCTCGTCTACGTTCTTTCCCGAAAGCTTGCCGTAGGCAGGGTATGAGCGCACGTCGAAGTAGACGTCGCCTTCGGCTTCGTAGGCGTGGCCTTTTTCTATGATCTGAGAGACCAGGTTTATGATCTCTTCGATGTGCTGGGTTGCGCGGGGCATGACCGTCGGTCTTTCTATGTTCAAAGCATCGGTCACTCGAAGAAGCTCACGGGTGTTGCGCTCGGCAAGCATGCGCCAGTCTATGCCCTCGGCGCGGGATTTTTCTATGACCTTGTCGTCTATGTCGGTTATGTTCTGGACAAGCCTGACCTCATATCCCTTGAAGCGCAGGAACCGCCTTAAAGCGTCCATCACGATATAGCCGCGCAGATGCCCCACGTGCGGGCGTGACTGAACGGTCATCCCGCAGTGGTAGATTCGGACCGTATTATCCTTAGGCTCTAAAGGCTTCTTTTGCCGCGAAAGCGTATCGTAAAGCTCTACTTGCATTTGGGTATTTTAAGGTAAACGCTTTGAATGTCAATCTTATTTCGATTTCGGGAGCGCACTGAACCGGTACTATGCACTTTCCGTGCACTTTTGTGCACTTTTTTTGAGCTTTGCTGTAGTTTTGTTAGGTTCGTTTGTTACTTGCGCCCCATGCGCCGGTAGTAATCGGCGAGCAACTCCTGGACTTTGCGTAGCTCTATCTCGATATCCTCATCCAACTTGATTCGTGCCGCCTCCTCGTAGGCGGTTTTGGAAAAGGAGAATGCCACGATGATTCCTTTGGTGCGCTTCTCCCTGCGGACTGCGGATTCAAACTTCTGCACCACCGGCCTGCCAACGTGCTCGGACTGCTTTATTTGTACCGGGTTGTGTCCGAAGTCGTGGCCGTCTATGCCGTAATCTGCGGACTTGGTGCGCGAGCAGGTGCCGTGCAGAAGGTCAACGATTACGTGGTTCTGGAACTCAAACGGGTCCATAGCCTTAAGTTCGTCAAGGCCGTGCGGCATCCCGATTATCTCGATGTCGCGCTCTTCTTTGATGAGCTTCGCCACGCGACGACGCATAAGCTTACACGCGATAGGCGAAACGTCGCATCCTATCCAGCGACGCCCTAGGCGTTCAGCCGCAGCTAAAGCAGTGCCGCCTCCACAGAAGAAGTCGGCTACTACGTCACCTTCATTAGAAGATGCTTTTATGATTCGTTCCATCAAAGCCTCTGGCTTCTGGGTAGGATAACCTAAACGCGCTTTGGCTGATGGAGCGATGGGTTGAATTTGCCACCAGTCATCAGGTTGCTTCCCCAAAGGATGCAGTTTTTGGAGTCCAAAATCCTTACCGTTTCTAACATTACCTATGTAGTGCTTGAAACGTTCTTTAGTAGCCTCTGCATATTCTTCCCTCACATCATCTAAATTGAAAACGTAATCCTTTGACTTCGAATACCTGAGTATTGTATCGTGTCTCCTTCCAAAATCTTTCTTCGGATAACCTGCACCTCTGTAGCACCAAATGATCTCGTTGCGGAAGTTATCCATTCCGAAAATATCATCCATTTCACACTTCATGTAGTGCACCGCGTGCCAGTCGAGGTGAACGTAGATGGAACCGGTAGGCCGCAGGAGCCGGTGCATCTCGATCAACCGC
>JAYELY010000203.1:0-2558 GCA_034717795.1 Caldifarciminota bacterium | reverse complement strand
CAACGTCTGAAGTCAAAAGCTGGTGCGGATCAATGGTGGTTTTTATACCGGGGTAGTTATTTTCTATCTTTTCAAGTGCCGCCTTGTTGATATCCGCCACCTGTTCGAGGCTTACGTTGTTAATCGCGACGAAGTTGCGAATGAGGTTCGGTCCCCAGTATCCGGCGCCGATTACTCCAAGATATAGCATCTATCTCCTTTTCTCTAAGAGGGTTGAGAAGGTGAGATTTTAAAAACCTCCGGATCCAAGTTTTGCGGGCCTTGTTCGGAAGAAGAAAGAGATTCAGCGGTGCATATGGGCAGGGCTATCTTCCACACCTTCAAACTCCTGGCCTTACCCTTGACCTTTACCGGCTCCATGGGGAGGAAGTCGAAGTGATCCTTGACTTCCCGGTATACACTGTCTGATACCACAATCTCGCCGCCCTTGGCCACGGTTTGCAGACGGGAGGCGGTATTGACGCTGTCTCCTATAACCGTATACTCCAGCCGCTGGGTGGAGCCGATATTGCCCACAACCGCCTCGCCGTAGTTTATTCCTATGCCTACGTGGATGTCTTGCTTCCCTTCGGCGATCCTTTGCTTGTTCATCTCCTCTATCCTTTTTTGAATCTCCACCCCGGATTTAACCGCCCTGTACACGTCGTCATCGTGCTCTACCGGTGCGCCGAACACGGCCATGATGCAGTCGCCCATGAACTTGTCTATGGTGCCCTCGTTGGCAAAGATGATGGTTGTCATCTCGGTCAGATAGAAGTTAAGGAACGCCACCACCTCTTCAGGAGGCAGGCGTTCGGAGATTGGCGTGAATCCTCTTATATCCCCAAAGAAGGCGGTTATCCGTTTTTTCGTTCCCTTCAAGGACTTGGCGAACACGTCCGGGTCCTTTAGAATCTCGTCCGCCACCTGGTGGGATACGTAGCGCTTGAACGCGTCCTCGATTAAAACCTTATCCTTCAGGTCCTTGGCCATGATGTTGAAGGCTAATGTCAGGTCGCCTATCTCGTCGTTTGTGGTTTTGCGGATGCGGTACTCGAAGTTCCCCCTGGCGATCTCCGCGACGCCTTTTACCAACGCTTTGAGAGGCCGGATCAGAAGGGTGCCCAGTCCGAACGCGCTCAGGATGCCTATGATGACACCTATAACCGTTATGCCGCCCACCACCATCTGGATCCTGCGCGATGCGATCTGCAGGCTGGTAAGGTCAATGCCTACGTGAACCTCGCCTATTTTCTTCTGCCCGCCGAGCATTACCGGAACCGCTACCTCGTAAATCGGTCCCCACTGGGGATCGGTTATCGTTTCGGCAGCGTAATCGGCCTCCTCAGGTACGGGTATGGCCTGGGACATCTGCTTGCGCCACAGGTTATCTTCAAGCACGATCTCGGTCGAATCACCTTTTCTGACCAGACGTGCCGGCGCCGCCGCCACCAAACCTTGCTGGTCAAGTATGTAGGCGTAGATGCTGCTGGTGTGACGCAGGGCATCGCGTGAAAGCAGGGTGAGTGTGAGATCGTCTTCATCCATAAGCGGGTCTTCAGCAGAGAACGCCACGTTGC
The DNA here is from genome assembly GCA_034717795.1 of Caldifarciminota bacterium. GTDB lineage: Bacteria > Hydrothermota > Tepidihabitantia > B3-TA06 > B3-TA06 > B3-TA06. The sequence goes on along the minus strand of JAYELY010000203.1, from coordinate 999 downwards.
GGGCAAGGATTATGCCGCGAAGCTTGATCTCCTCAAGGAACGAGTTGCGCACCAGCCTTATGATTGCAAACCCGGTGCCGCCCATCAAAAGACACACAAGGATAACCAAAAGCCCGGAGATCTTGAAGCGGATGCTCGTTCTCACGAACGAATAATACTTACCCCAACGCCGGAGTCAAGTTATGCGCTGAGCGTTGTAACGATACCGCCGCCGGTTTCAGTTCAATCGGTGATACTATTTAGTCTAATTATGTCCAAAACACTCCTTCTCATCGCCGCGATTGCGGTGATGCTCGTGGGCGCTACAAGCGCTTACGGCTATCACGAAGCCTGGGACGGCTGGTTCTCTTGGGGAATCCTATATTACGAGGACAGCGCGTATACGTGTTCAAGCCCTGGTGGCACGGTTTATGACTCTACGGCAGGCACCGTCGATAATTTTTATTTTTCTGGTGGCATACCTGTAGCGGCTTTCGTCTGTAGCGCGATTAACGACACCATCTATCTTACGGTTTCCTCGTCCACCGGCAGCAAGACGACAGGTCAAAGCGGAACAAAGGAAGGCAACGGTGACTGGTCAGGTTCGGCTGTCAGGAGAGGCCCTAGCCACCCTCCCCAGACCTTCTCATTGGTGAGAGGCACCTGGGATACTCAGGATACTGAAGGTCAAACCCGATACTTCGACTATCGACCTGCTACACCTACCTATTCAGCACGCTGGAATGTAAGCTACAGTATTCCCTGGGGCATTACCGGAAGAGGCGGCAGTTCCGGTTACCGAATACGTCCTTAGTAGCAAGAAACATAAACGGTTGGAGGGGAAGCTTCAAGCTTCCCCTCCCTTGACAAGCGATAGGAAAGACCTATCATTAATCTGTAGGTTGCAGTGGATTGCGTCTCAGGTATAGTTAAGAATAAGGAGGATAGAAGTATGACTTTACCTGAGAAAGAAGCTATGATCAAGCAACGAGAGCGATTGATGCTCAAGATGGAAGAAGT
>JAYELY010000202.1:0-13157 GCA_034717795.1 Caldifarciminota bacterium | reverse complement strand
CCTCAAGGAGGTTTGATGAAGCGAAGTCTGTGGACTAAGTTGGTTCTTTTCATACTGGCTTTGGTGATAGGCGTCGTTCTTTTATATCCCACGCTCAGGCTGCTCGTAGCAACCGATCTGGATGAAGAGGAACGCATGGCGCTTGAAAAGAAGGCACTGCATCTTGGGCTTGATCTCGTAGGCGGGATGCACCTTGTTCTGGAGGCGGATACCTCGGGCAGGGGTTTCACTCCCAAAGAGGTGGTAAGCGCTACTGATAACGCAATCAGCATCATAAGGGATCGCGTAGACGACCTTGGCGTGGCTGAGCCTAACATACAGCGGGTTGGAAGGAACCGCATGCAGGTCCAGCTTCCCGGTGTCGCGGACAGAGAAAGAGCGCTTGAGGTGATAGGCAAGACAGGATTGCTTGAGTTCAGGCTGCTTGCGAGCCCTGAAGCTACCATGAAGATATTTTCCGACATAGATGCTCATCTTTCAGGTGACTTGCTTGACGGCGCAAGGCCGTTCAGCGGGTATCTTGTTCCTGCTGGAAGCGACGCCGCGGTGGAGAAGCTCAACTATCGGGAGTTCAAGAGGCTTGTCGAGGAGACTCGTTCGGTGGTGCCTCGGGACGCTGAGATCCTCTTCGGCCCTGAGGAGGAGGCTGAGGGGCGCAGTATTCGCAAGGTCTACGTTGTAAAGAAGAAGGCCGAGATCACCGGTGTCGACATCAAGGACGCAAAAGCCAAGATCTACGAGGGCAACGATCCCAACCTCGAGGGAACCTGGATGACGCAGATGGATCTTCAGCGAAGCGGCCAGGCCCGCTTTGCCAACGTGACCGGTTCGAACGTAGGCGAGCGTTTAGCGATCGTCTTCGACGATGTTGTGAAATCGGCCCCGGTAATAAAAGAACGCATCCCACCGGGTTCGGCTGCCACGATTACGAGTTACGACAGGGCAGGGGACGAGATGAGGAAGTTGGCCATATTAATCCGCCACGGTGCCCTGCCGGTTCCTTTGCGTATAGTGCAAGAGCGTACTGTAAGCCCGACTCTTGGGCGCGACTCAATACGCGCAGGCGTTATAGCCATCCTTATCGGTCTGGCCGCGGTGGTGCTTTTTATCACCATCTACTACACCGGTTCAGGTCTGGTTGCGGTGACGGCTCTTATCTTCAACCTGTTCTGGCTGCTTGCCGTCCTTGCCGGGTTCCGAGCCACCCTCACCTTGCCTGGTTTGGCCGGCATTGCCCTTACCATCGGTATGGCGGTGGACGCGAACGTCTTGATCTATGAACGAATACGAGATGAGTTAAGGGCCGGTAAGTTCCCGCGTTCGGCTGTTGAGACTGGCTACGGTAAGGCCTGGAGGGTAATCATCGACGCCAACATCACGACGATCATAGCGGCTGTCGTTCTTGCCGTTTTCAACTCCGGGCCGGTGCGCGGATTCGCCATCACACTCATCGTTGGATTGATTATAAACATGATTACCGCGGTCTACTTCTCCAGGGGCCTATTCGATCTATACCTGTTCAGACACCCTGACCGCAAGCTCTACATCTAGGAGAGACGATGTTCGAGATACTTAAAGAAACACGCATCCCATTCAGCCGGCTTCGTTACATCGGTTTCATCGTCTCCGGCGCGCTTGTCGTACTTGTCTTTATCCTCTTACTCGTGAACCGCGGTCCCAACTACGGGATTGATTTCGAGGGTGGATCGAAGATAGGCCTTTCTTTCTCTGAACCCCTCACCACCGAAGAGCTGCGGTCTGTGCTTGCGGACCTTGGAGAAACCGATATTAAAATCTTCGGCATTCATGATATAACCACTGGTGCTGTATCCTTTCAGATACAGGTACCTCCCAAGACCGCCTTGACAGATGCAGAAGAACACAGAAGCTTCAGTCAGTTGCTGATAGATGAATTGGAGCGTAGACACCCTGGTCTTGAAGTGACGTTTACCGGCGAGGAGACGGTATCTGCCGCCTTCGGCAAGGAACTACAGTGGGACGCTATTCTTGCCCTGCTTCTGGGAATGGCTCTGATTCTCATCTACATCTGGATCAGGATTGACTTTCGGTTCGGCGTCGGTACTGTAGTCGCGGTCTTCCACGACGTACTGATCACCTTGGGGATCATCACACTCCTGGGTATACGCATCGACATCACGGTGATCGCCGCTTTCCTTACCATCGTCGGTTACTCGGTGAACGACTCGATCGTCATCTCCAAGCGTATCCAGGAGCTTATAAAGACCCGTCGCGGCGCGACGCTTACCGAGAATGTCGACGCCGGCATCAACACCACCATTTCCCGTACCATAGTTACATCGGTTACCACGTTGTTCGTGTCAGTTGCTGTAGTGATTTTTGCATCGGGCACCGCTATCTTCCCGTTCGCAATGACCATGACCATAGGCATCATCATAGGAACCTACTCCTCCTCGTTCATCGTGGCCCCGATAGTGGTTGAGTTGGAACGGGTTTTGCCCTCCCGCAAGCGCCGAACCTGAACAGGACCGCGTCAGTCTGATGGGTGACGGGGGGAGGAGTTTGCGTTGATGTATGGATACTTCTAAACCCTTGCTTTTAGTGCGGCTTGGCTTGTCAAGCTTTGGAACGGGTTATATACCCAGGGGAGGAGGCACGGCGGCTTCCATAGTGGCGCTTTTTCCGGCGTGGTTCCTTGCGCCTTATCCCTTGATCATGGCGGCTGTCATTACAATCCTTTTCGCGTTAGGCGTGTGGGGCAGTTTTTACGCGGAGCGCCGCGGCTGGGCGAACGACGATTCCAGAATCACAATAGACGAGTTCTGCGGCATGCTTGTGGCCCTGCTCTGGCTGCGGCTTCCTTCCTCTCCATTGGGTTCGATCCTCGTCTTTGCTTCGGCGTTCATCATCTTTCGCCTCTTGGATGTGCTCAAGCCGCCTCCTCTGCGCTTTATCGAGCGCTTGCCCGGCGGCTGGGCAGTGATGGCTGACGATCTGGCCGCAGGGCTTGTGACCAACGGTCTTGTCCGGTTAATCCTTCTCATACCTCTACCTTTACTCCATCATGCCTGAGCAGAATGTCGAGCTGGTCGTCATCGGGGACGAGCTTCTTGCCGGAGCCATCCAGGACGCTAACGCGGGCTGGCTGGCCGATCGGTTGCTTTCGATAGGGATCAGCGTGTCGCGGGTTACGTTTGCGCCTGATGGCTTTCAGGAACTCAAGGAAACGCTCGAAGAAGCTCTTGCGCGCGCAGGCTTCGTCATCTCATGCGGCGGGCTCGGACCGACCGCTGACGACTGCACCCGCGCGGTGGCCGCCGATCTTTTCGATCGTGAACTCTACACCAACAAGCGTCTCCTCAATCTCCTTGCCGAACGCTACAAAAAGCTTGGCCGCAGGTTCGATCGTATTGCCAGGACTCAGGCTCAGGTGTCCAGGGGCGCAGAACTCCTTGCCAATCCGGCAGGCGCGGCGCCAGGCGTCGTACTCAAAGACGAAAGTCGAACACTCATCCTCCTGCCAGGTGTTCCGGGCCAGATGCGGGCGATTACCGAGACCGCACTGCTCCCGTATCTTGAGGAGAACCTTGCGCTCAGTGCCCCTCATATCCTTCTTTTAAGGACGGTCGGTGCTGTGGAGACCGAGCTTGCACAGCGCATAAGGCCTGTGCTGGCTCGATTCCCTGACCTCAAGATCTCCTACCTTCCCAGGCTGGGCGGGGTTGATTTAAGGATCCAGGCCCCTTCTGAAAGTAAGAAATCGCAGGCACTTAAGGAGTTCAGCCGCATACTTGAAGACGATCTCTACGCTGTGGGTCGGGAAGACCTGTCCGAGGTCGTGGGCAGGACGCTTCTGGATCGCGGCCAGAGCGTGGCGGTTGCCGAAAGCTGTACCGGCGGGATGCTTGCCTCAAGATTGGTGGACGTTGCAGGAAGCTCCCGCTACTTCATGGGCGGGGTGGTGAGCTACTCCAATCGCGCCAAACAGGAACTCCTGGGTGTTGCATCCGGTGTTCTCGAACTCCACGGTGCGGTGAGTTCGGAGGTGGCCAAGGCGATGGCCGAAGGGGTTCGCGAGCGCCTCAACTCGACCTGCGGGATAGGCATCACAGGCATCGCCGGTCCTGGCGGCGCAACCAGAACCAAACCGGTGGGGCTGGTCTATATTGCCTTGGCCTGGGAGGATTCGGTTCGCATCAAACGCTTCGTCTTTCCAGGCGATCGCTCCTCGATCCGCCAGCGAAGCGTTGTTGCCGCGCTTGATCTGCTTCGTCGCTATTCGCGGTAGGGGCGAGGAATGCGGACTGGGTCAAAACCCCTTGAAACCGCAGATTATACAGATTGACGCAGATTAAGACAAGCAGCGAATTGAGCTAAGTCGAGTAGATACGCAGCCTGTGCGCCTCAAATGCGTGTCGTCAATCCGATGATTATCGAGAAAGTCGTAGGGTTGGATCTTTTGGCACAGATCCCAGGCGTCGCCACTACCTGAGAAAAAAAATCCAGGGCCGGCCTTACCTGTTTAGTTCTGCTCCCATTTCGTCAAAGACGAAATGGAGCATTGATTTCTTGACATCCGCAGGCGCAGGATTATACTTGGCCTGATGAGGGTCTTCTTTGGCATAGGGCTGCCCCCAGACATCCGCAAACAGGTTAATAGTTTTTTAGAAGCTTTGAGGACTCGGCTTCCCCGGATGAAGTGGGTCGAGGAGAAGAACCTGCACGTTACCTTAAGATTCCTGGGTGAGATCGAGGAAACCAAGGTTCCCCTGGTCTGCGCCGCGGCGCGCGAGACTGCATCAGGTCTGGAGGGATTCCGGATGGCGCTTGGATCACTCGGGGCCTTCCCTGATCCAAGACGTGCGCGGGTGCTGTGGTGGGGGCTTTCACAGGGGGCCGAAGAGTCCGGCCAGCTGTTTGACCGGCTTGAGCAACGTCTGGTTGCCCAAGGGATCGAAGCGGAGAAAAGACGATACCATCCTCATCTCACGCTCGCCCGATTACGCTATCCGGCACCGCTCCCGCTCGAATCCTTTTCCACACCTTCAGCACTCTCATTCACCGCGTCAAGCTTCACGCTCTATCAAAGCACCCTGACCCCAAATGGACCCATCTATAAAATCGTAGAGGAGTTCAAGCTTGGCTGATAAGCCGCCGCCCAAGGCTCCATCCTCGGTCTTCAGAAGGATTCTGCGGATAGCTATCTTCGTGGCGGCACTCTATGCGTTCCTTTTGAGCATCGAGATGATCTCAGGCTCACTCAAGCTCCTTGGGATGCCCTTTGCAGAATGGCTTATCAATCTGACAAATCAACCAGTGATTGGCCTTTTCATAGGTATCCTTGTTACCGTCTTGATCCAGAGTTCCTCAGCTACGACGTCCCTTGTTGTATGCTTTGTCGCTGCAGGGACGCTTTCAGTGGAACATGCGATACCTATCGTCATGGGAGCGAACATAGGTACGACAATCACCAACTCCCTGGTTTCGCTTTACCACGTTTCGCGAAGGGATGAGTTCACCCGGGCCTTCCCGGCTGCGATGGTTCACGACATCTTCAATCTCCTCGCAGTCCTTGTACTTTTACCGATCGAGATATTTCTGCATCCTATTGGATACGTCTCAGGGTTTCTTGCCAAAGGCTTTGCCGGTGTAGGCGGCTTCAAGGTGTTGGGTCCCTTGCAGATCGCGGTTAAGCCGGTGGCTAAAGCGATCATCTGCCTGGTTGGCTCAAAGGTCTACTTCAGTCTTCCTATAGCTCTCCTCCTCCTCTTCTTCGGGCTTAAGTTCATGGTTGATACGATGCGTAGGCTTGCGGGTTCCAAGACCGAGGTTGTGATAGACCGCTATCTCTTCGGCGGGGCGTTGCGTGCGTTTCTCTTGGGTTTGGTAGTCACGGCGGTAATTCAGTCTTCTTCCGTTACTACTTCATTTATCGTACCGCTTGTAGGTGCGGGCCTTGTTGTGCTTGAGCAGATATTCCCCTACACCCTTGGGGCCAACGTAGGGACGACGGTTACCGCCATCCTTGCCGCCCTTGTAACCGGGTCGCCGTTTGCTATCCAGGTGGCGTTCGCGCATCTCATCTTCAACATCTTCGGGATAGCCATCTGGTATCCGTTGAAGATAGTCCCGCTCTCGCTTGCCCGTCTGATCGGCAAGAGTGTTGCCAAGCACCGCTGGCTTGCATTTGTCTACATCCTGGTTATCTTTATCATCATCCCATTGGGATTGATATTACTGCTTAGGAGGTAGTTATGTATCGAGATCTTTTAAATATCTGGAAGGGGTCCGGGTTGTTGAGGTTGTGCGTTGACGATCTCTTCAGGATGTTCGACATCGCCGAGAGTATGTTTGTAGCCGCCTGGGAGATGATTACCGGGTCAGGCAAGGTGGAGGGTCTTTACAGGATAGACCGCCAGCTGAACGAGCTGCAGATTGCCATCAGGCGTCGGATACTCGAGCATCTCGCGATAAATCCGGCGCAGGACATAAACGCATCGTTCGTTCTCGCAATACTCGTGATTGACCTTGAGCGTATCGGCGACTATGCGAAGAACCTGGATGAGATAGCCAAGCACTACCCCGAGCCTATATCGGGCGGCGCCTTTGACGCCCTGCACCCCATGGCCGAGCGAGTCAAGGAGATGTTTACCCAGACCAAGATCGCGATCACCGAGAACGATACGGAGCTGGCTCGCAGGGTGATGGCGGATCAGGCCGATCTTGCCATGCAGGCCGATAGACTGATGGATCAGCTCATCGAGAGCAAAGACATCTCGGTCAAGGAAGGAATTGTGGCAGCACTTCTGTCCCGGTACCTGAAAAGGGTCAGCGCACACCTCAAGAACGTCGCATCAAGTGTGGTTAATCCCTATCACAGGATAGGCTACCGTCCAAACGAGAAAGAAGACTAGTTTCAATTAGCCGCAAGGGACTTGACAAGTTCTGGATTTTGATTAAGATTAGATTAGAAACAAACAGGAATGGAAATGGAATGGAGATGAAGGTTTTGGTGAGAGGAAATAAGCGACGAATGAAATTCCCGTAACACACCTCCCTTCCCTCACCCCCTCCCCTGGAGAGTGCATCCCTGCCTCTCCAGGGGTTTTTTTACCACCCTACGCAGCTGCTCCGCATCTGCGCAGGGAACCCGAATTTTTTAGCGCCCCAAACGGTTGCGATACAACCGTTTGGGGACCCCGGTTTTATGCTCCTTTTTCGCGGAGCGAAAAAGATCGCAGGGGAAAATTATCTTGGTTTTGATGGTGGTGTTGCGGGTTGACATAAATCACCCCATTCTTATAATTTCTGTATGCGAGTAGGGTTAGGTTTCGACTCCCATCCCTTTGCAAAGGGCAGGCCACTGATCATCGGCGGGGTAAAGATACACTACGAGCAAGGCCTTTCAGGTCATTCTGACGCCGATGTTCTCTTGCACGCGATAGCCGACGCGCTCCTCGGCGCGGCAGGGCTTTCAAGCTTGGGCGAGCTCTTCCCTGATACCGATTCGGCATACAAGAACGCCGACAGCGCCGCGCTCCTTGAACGTGTGGTTTCGATAGTCCGAGAACGCGGCCACAGTATCGTCAATCTTGACTGCACCGTGCTCGCCGAAGAGCCTAAGCTCGTTCCTTACCGTGATGCGATGCGTGCGCGCATCGCTGAAATCCTGGATATCCCCGAAGCCTGCATCGCAATCAAGCCCAAGAGGGGAGAGGGCATGGGGTTCGTTGGCCGCAAGGAGGGCGTCGCGGCAATCGCCGTAGTTCTTCTCGACAAGGCATGATACCGCTTCGCGACGAGGTTCGCTCCAGGCGACGTCCCTTTCTGGTCTACACACTCATCGCTCTAAACGTCCTGGTTTGGCTGATTGAGTTTTTCCTGTACTTGAGGTCTCGCGGCGGTTTTGTTGATTTTCTCTACACATTCGGGTTGGTGCCTCGAAGACTTTTCCTTTACACCAATTGGATGGATGTTGGCACTGTCTTTTCCTCGATGTTTCTCCATGATGCCCCGAGCCCGCTCCATGTGGGTATGAACATGCTTTTTCTCTGGGTTTTCGGCGACAACATCGAGGACGCCCTGGGACATTGGTGGTTCATTCCCTTCTATCTCTTTTGCGGGGCCGCGGGAGCGCTTCTGCATGCGGTTACCGTAGTCGGCTCGGAGACCGTGCTGATCGGCGCATCTGGCGCCATCTCCGGCATCCTGGGTGCATACATTGTTCTTTATCCGCGTTCACGGATCATGTCTCTTGTCTTTCTTTTCTTCTTTATTCGTCTTATCTATATACCGGCATGGGTATTCATCGGAATCTGGTTCGCCTATCAGCTTCTTTATGGACTTCTGACCTTGGGTACAGGCGGGGGTGGGGTGGCTTTCCTGGCCCATGTGGGTGGATTTCTTGCCGGTCTGTCAATAGTGCTAATCTTCCGTAAAAGACTTAGGCACCGGGCATTGGCGAACGTAGAGTTCTACTGAGCACACCTCCTTCAGTCACTGCATATCCTTCTGGGGAAAATCCTTACGCTGGATCTGTCGCTCTCAGCTCAGTCGTCCATCTCATCGGTTTCGATCTCGTCGTCCTCATAGGGTTTGGTTGCCGTTGGTGCATATTTTTGATCCGACTCGTCGAAGAATCGGCGGCAGTAAACTTCATTCTCAAAGCGCAAGGACCTTGCTAATCATCCGATCCATCGTAATTTGCAAACTCCGTATCCCACTCCTTCCCAGGCGGTGTTTCTGATTTCGCATCTTCCCTCAGGCGGAGCGATGGAGGGGGTTCATCCTCGAATCTTAAACAGCACAGCAGGCGTCCGCACATGCCTGAGATCTTCTCTGGATTTACGTAGAGATTCTGTCTTCTTGCGGTGCGCAGGCTTATCGGGCGCAGCTCTGTCAGGAACGCGCTGCAGCAAAGAGGCCTTCCGCATGGGCCAAGCCCGCCGATCAGCCTTGCATAATCGCGTATTCCTATCTGCTTTATCACTACCCTGCATCCAAGCAATATGCCTATCTCCTTGTGCAGCTTGCGGAAGTCAAGGCGCCGTTCTGAAAGGAAGTAAAATGCGATCTTGTTGCGGTCAATCCATGCGTGAACGTCCACCACCTTCATTGGCAGCTCGTGTTTTGCGACAAGCTCCATGAAGGAAGCTATCGCCTCTTGTTCCCACTCCCTGGTTTCTTCCCTTTTGGCAAGGTCCTCAGGGGCGGCCTTTCTGATGGCTATGGCCTTGGCATGAGGATCGTCGGTTAATCCCCTCACGTAGCCTATGTCCTCGCAGCCCTTGAATCGCAAGACCACGTACTCCCCGCTCCTGATCTCAAGACCTACAGCGGACGTTGCCACAACCCTCATAAGTGGATGGCATTCCACCAGGTGGTGCTTGTCACTCATTACTGCCAGCCTGGAGAAAGGAAACCTGGAGGATAAACAAGCTTGTACTCACCGAAGCCCAGCCTCTCTTCGAATATGAACTGCATCCCCAGAAGGTTGTAGGTCCAAACGATGTACGGGTATCTGTCAGGTTCAAACGGATGGTCTTCGATCTCGTCCGGGGGGCCGAATCTCATGTATATGCGGGCACGATCCGAGAGGTAGCCCTTATCCCCGTATCCGAAGTTGCGCTCGCAGTATGAGATCTTTGCAAAGTAGGACTCAAGCTCCTCGTTGTATTCTGTTTGCGGGGTGGGGTCTTTCAGGTGCCAGAAGCTGTCCCATGTCATCTCTCTTGCTTCGGGCGGCACCGACTTCGTTCGCTCTCGCTCGTCGAAGGTGGTTATGTATATAAGTTTGTCAACCAGCTCCTCGTATCGGCCAGGATCGAACCGAAACGGATTGCGCAGGATGAACAGAGCCTTGCGTTCGTCTACGGCCTTCTTTCCTTGAAATGCCTTTACCGAAAGCTGGTGGTCTCCGCTTGAGAAGTTTTCAAGCGCGACACTCCACGAGGCCTGCGAGTCAGGTTGGGTTCGGGTTTCATTGTAGTTCGGGGCGCCGGGGCGGGCAATCTCAAGACGCAGCGAGTCGAGACCATCTTCGTACACCGGCACGCTCACCAGCATGGTGTCGCGGCTGTCAAAGGGGCGCTCAAGCATACGGCTGCCATTCGCGTCGGTAATCCGCAGGCTTCCCAGCGCACGATGGAAGATCTCGACATCGAACTCCTTCTTGATCCGTCTTGTCGCACCCAGGGCGGCTACGCTCAGATTGGCCTTGTAGCGTCCTTCAGGTAAGACCACCTTAAGGGTTTCTGCAACAGCGTTAGCCTTCGAGTTTACGGCGTTCGTGGTGGTGACGATCACCTCTCCGAAGTGCTCATCCCCGTAGATGTTCTTCCGGCGATCCATCAGTTGAAGGACAACGTGGTAGCGTGCGGTGTAGATAGAATCCTGCTTTATAAACTGAAGGCTGGTATGGGGGATAGAGAGGTATGCGGTTACGTAGAACCCACCGGCGCGTTCGCCCTGCTCGATCACGTGAGAGAAGCTGTATTCAGCCGTCCCTGTCTGTGCGAGCAGTGCCAGAGCCAGTAAAAGATGCATCAGTTATATCTTAGCGGTTCCGAGGTATATGTCAAGGAGAACAGGGGTAGGACATTTCAAAATTCAAATATCAAATTTCAAAATGCGGAGTGCCCCCTCAAGGGTGCAAAATGGAGAAGGCTTCGTCTTCAATTTGAGATTTGATATCTGCACTTTGATATTAACTCCGCAAGCGTCGTCACTTCGTGTGCAATGCGCGTGCTAGCGCGCGCGACTTGTGTTCTGGTTATCGGCCCCAAACTTGGGCCAGGGGCTCAAAGCAAGGCCGGGAGAAGCGGTTTGGAGCGCATAAAGGTGTTTTGAACAGGTAAAATAGAGCGTACCGTCCGCCCCTAGTGTTGGGTCACTTATGTTTGATCTTACTTTATATTTCCATCTTAGAGAACCGTCGGGATTGATTGCATAAACATATTGGAGTCTTGGCATGTGCTTCAGTAACGGTTTCCAAAATGGCCATCTACCAGATGGGCCTATATATATTACACCATCTGCACCTACTACCGGGGATGTGAAATCCCAGATACCTGTTTTGTAGCGCCATTTAAGTTTTCCCTCTTTGCTTAAAGCATACACGTGTTTATCTTCGCAGCCGAAGAATATCGTTCCGTCTTCGCCAATTACTGCCGGTGAGAAGATGGAACCACTGGCTTTGAATTTCCATTTCAGACTTCCGTCAGGATTGACGGCATAAAAATAGTCATTGAAAGAACCTATGTAAATCGTCCCGTCAGCGTCGATAACGGGTGAAGCATATATTACGGCATCTGTCGTGAATTCCCATTTGAGTGTACTGTCAGGATTAACCGCATACAGCTTTCCGTAGGTTGAGCCTAGATAGATAGTGCCATCTGTTCCTGTAACTGGTGGAGTTTCAAAGCTGTTTCCAGCAGGTGGATTGTAATCCCATTTTAGTTCAAAATCATAAAATGACGTATCCAGTGAAAAAATTATGTAATCGCACGCAACGATAACGGAACCGTCATCAGCAAAAGCGAGATAGGCGGGTTCATTCTCACCAGTATCGTAGGAACAATACGGAAAGCCTGCTTGCGGAGGTAATTGGGGATCAGCAGTTTTGTAGTGTTTGTAGGGGAAAATAGCATAAACACAGCCGTCTCTAGTCCCGGCGAATATAGTGCTGTCCGCTCCGATTGCAACGCAGGTAAACTTTGCACAGCCGTAAGAATGTGGGGAATAAATGGTATCCTGCCATTTGATTTCACCGCTTGAGTTAACAGCGTATAATCCTCCATTTTCGCAGGCTACGTATATGGTGCCGTCTTCAGCCATTGCCGGAGGGGTGCAGCTTGGACCTAACTTTAATCTCCACTTAAGTCTGGTGTCCTTTTGGCATGAGGTTGAACCCAAGACAAGAAGGAACCCCAAACAAAGAAAAAACAATTTTTTCACGTCGCCTCCTTTGGGGGAATATACACAAGTTTACTTTGTTGTCAAGCTCAATCTAATAGGGCCGGCTATGCTGGCCCTTCAATTTACTCCGCATACCCTATGAGATGCAGTAAAGTTAGCATCTCAAGGGGCAGGCTCAGCGTCGTCACTTCGTGTGCAATGTGCGTGCTAGCGCGCGCGACTTGTGTTCTGGTTATCGGCACCAAACTTGGGCCAGGGAGAGGCGGCAAGACCGTAGGATTCGGTTTGAAAAGCGTAGATTATTCCGATATCCCCATATGATTTGGTTCGTTTGACAGAAGCGAAATACAGTGTCCCATCATTGCAGATAGCAGGTGATGAAAACTCAACCATAACGCTGCCGGTATTATACTTCGAGATCAACTTTCCTTCGGGTGAAAGGGCATAGAGATACCCTCTGTCTGATTCAATACTTCCACCCGATACGTAGAGAGTTCCATCAGCACCGATAGCTGGCGGAGTCGTTGCAACTTGTCCTATTTTGTATTTCCACTTCAAGCCTCCTTTAGGACCTACTGCATAGAGATATTTGCCTTCACTTTCTTCCGCAGTCAAATAAAGGGTTCCATCTTCACCAATGGTAATAGAGGAAGGCATTATATATCGCTCGCTGTGTGCACCGATGAATTTTTCATCCGTATCAATCATGTATACTTTTTTGTCTTGGGAAGCAACGTATACCATTCCATCTGAATTAACAGACGGTGATGCCCATATCTCGCCCTTGGTTGGAACACTCCATAACAATTCTCCTTCTGGATTAAGGGCATAGATGTCTTTGCCAGCACCAAAGTATACGTTTCCTTCCTTGCCAATAGTCGGTGATGATCTTATTGGTTCTTCGATATGCTTACCCCACTTGAATTCTCCGTCGTTGGTGAAGGCTAAAACATGCCCCTGGTCGTTTCCTGCATATATAGTTCCATCATATCCGATTGCCAAAAAGGTGCTGCCGCTTCCGGTTTGCTGAGTCCATCTCAATTTGCCGTCTGAGGTTAAAGAGTACAGAGTGAAGGCCTCGGTGGTTGCGTATATGTTATCGTTATCATCAATTGCCAGGCTATAGGGTGCATCGTCCGTTTCGTATTTCCATCGGGTTTCTCCTGAAGGTGAAAGCGAATAAACTTCATCACGGGAAGTGCCGAAATACACGTTACCAAGCTTATCCAAAGCTAATAAAGTAGTCGGCACGTTATTTCCTC
>JAYELY010000201.1:0-2581 GCA_034717795.1 Caldifarciminota bacterium | reverse complement strand
TCACTATATCGCCCACAATTATACTGCTACTTGCAGAGATGGATACCTTCAGGCGCTTATATTCCTGCCGGACACAAGCACCAACGCGGTTGCGGAGCAGCCTATGAGTGATGCGGAGCCACCGGCTACTACCCCAAGCCTGATAAGCAAAGGCCCTTTTGTAAATGTGCAAGGCGCAACCGAGCTTGTTGATGCAACAGGCAGGGTGATTGAAAACGCGATAGAAGACGACAAGGTATTCATCTCCAGCCTGCCGCAAGGCACGTACTTCGCAAGGAACGGCGAGCGGACGATAGTCAAAATCGTTAAGGTCGAATAATCCGCAGATTACGCAGATTACGCAGAACTTAGACTTAAATCGGTGTAATCTGTGGTTTCTCCTCCGACTGCTTCAACGGCGAGCACACGATAGTAAAAATAGTAAAGGTCGAATAATCCGCAGATTACGCAGAACTGGTAGGGGCACGGCATGCCGTGCCCCTTTTGCAAATTGCGCCGGAGTAGATCCAACGCAGCCACAACGCTTCGCTCGCGGATGGGCAAACGATCTCCTGGAAAGAACCCCCAGGCCGAGATTTGATCAGACATTCAGCCAATTTCTTTCTTTGACGTCGCCCTTCGGTCGAGTAGATTTTTATGTAAGGCAATAGGGAGGGGAAATGCTAATTCCGATATAGAGATTAAATCTCGCTATTTTGTCAATTCCTTATGTATCTGACTACGTTTTCTAAGGTGTCTAGATTGTTTCATTTGAAATCTTTGAAATTTCGGATAAAAAGTTTCCGAATCGCACCCCGCAGGAAAGGGCAAATTTCTACCCCAAAAAAGCACAAAAATACCCCAAAAAACACCCCGAATTACATTCAAATCTGACGAATGTTGCGGTAATCTGATACCAAAAACTCCGCCTTTTAACGGTGAGGTGCACGAGATCCTTGGGGTGAAACAAGCACAAGCCACGCGGCTAATTCACTTGACCGGGTCGGGATTTCGGTTATATTCCGAGTATGATAAACGCCCTCACGGTTGACCTGGAGGAATGGTTCTGCGGCCACATCCTGAACAAAGCCGTTAAGAAGAACGAGTGGAACAACCAGGAGCTCCGGGTCGTTGAAGATACGAGGCGTATGCTGAGGCTGTTCTCCAGACATAATACTGAAGCGACTTTCTTCGTGCTGGGCTGGATCGCAGAGCGTTCGCCAGAGCTGATCAAGGAGATAGCCGATCACGGTCACGAAATAGCCACCCACGGATATTCACATACCTCGCTTACCGAGATGACGCCCAAATCCTTCGAGCAGGATCTGAAGAAAGCCCTGAACGTTACAAGCAGATGCGCAAAGCAGGAGATACTGGGGTTCCGTGCGCCCTCTTTTACCATCACGAGCGCAACCCTGTGGGCGTTACAGATACTTGCAAGGAACGGCATCCGATACGATTCCTCTATCTTCCCTACGAGCTTTCATCCTGATTACGGTATTGCGAACGCGCCGCTGGCAATCCACAAGCTGGATAACTCATTGATAGAGGTTCCCTTAAGCTGCGTGGAGGTCCTGGGCAAAAGGATACCCTGCGGAGGGGGTTATTTCAGGCTCTATCCCTACGGCCTAACAAAGGCGATTCTTAAGCGATGCAACCGCAAGGGGCGTCCTGCCGTTTTCTACATGCACCCGTGGGAGCTTGACACTGCCCAGCCACGGGTCAAGCTGGGGCCAATCAACACGCTCAGGCATTACTACAATCTGGATAAGACGGCCGAGCGATTGGATCGTTTATTGACCGACTTCAGGTTCACCTCGATAAGAAAACTGCTTGGACTATGAAAAGAATGCTTGACCAAAAGGATTTCTGGGACAGTGAAGTAGAGCGGTTCGACGCGATATATTCGCACAAGAAAAGCAGATTTGCGGTACTGCTTGACAAGTCGTTTCGGTGGACCATGTATCGAAGGTTCGCCTATACCCTACAGCAATCAGAGCCGATTCACACCAAAACCTTTCTCGACGTCGGCTGCGGGACAGGCCGGTACTCGTTGGAGCTTGCCCGAAGAGGAGCAAAGAAGGTCGTAGGTATAGATGTTTCAGAGAGGATGATCGAAGTTTGCAACCGACGTGCTAAAAAAGAGAACATCGAGGATAGAGCCAGGTTCATCCTGGCAGACATAATGGAATACGAGCCGGACGAGGCCTTTGACATCTGTATCGGGATGGGTCTACTGGATTATATCAAAAATCCCTTGCCGACCCTGACCAGAATAAGAGGATTGACCAGGGAAAAAGCCTTTCTTAGCTTCCCCGTGCTTTGGAGCTGGAGGACGTTACCCCGTAAGCTAAGGCTGGGATTAAAACGATGCCCTGTCTATTTCTACACGAGGCGCAGGATTTATGGGTTGCTCACCGATGCTGGATTCAAAAGAATTATCATCAAAAAGATGGGTCCCATGTACTTCGTGATCGCCTTTAGGAAATAACTCCCTCTCCCAAAGTTTGTTAAGTATCTTTGAGTTAGAGGCCACAACAAAAAGGCCCGCCTTGTAAGGCGGGCCACCAAGTAATAGATCGGCGGCGACCTACTCTCCCAC
>JAYELY010000200.1:0-2584 GCA_034717795.1 Caldifarciminota bacterium | reverse complement strand
ACCCGATAAACTGTCAACAGATCGTTATCTGTAAGTTCATATCCTAAATCCAGGTATTCCACAAGGCCTCCTTGAAGGTAGTTTCTTTTTATTGAGTATAGGAAGAATCACGCTTCGGTCAAATAGAAGAGGGGTCGGGATAGCCGACCCCTCTTACAATCGTGGTTATGGCTATCTGATGACTATCGTCTTGGCAGCCTTCGTGATACCTTCGCTCCTCAGGGTAATAAAGTAGGACCCACAAGGAAGGTTGCTGGTATCCCAGGCAGTCGTCTGCGTTCCGGCGGGTGCATAGCCTTGGAATAAAATCCCGACCCGGCGTCCCGCGGCGTTCCACACCTCGATGCGCACCTCGGCAGGTTCAGGCAGGCTGAAGCTTATCCGGTTCTCAAAATCTACATCGAGACTTGTCGGGGAGACGGGAGGTGTCTTTTCAGCCACCGCGGGGTCCGGCAAATTGCCGTCGCGTCCGAAGTGACGCAGG
The DNA here is from genome assembly GCA_034717795.1 of Caldifarciminota bacterium. Taxonomy (GTDB): domain Bacteria; phylum Hydrothermota; class Tepidihabitantia; order B3-TA06; family B3-TA06; genus B3-TA06. The sequence continues at coordinate 2,100 of JAYELY010000200.1, read as the reverse complement.
GCTGGATCACCGTAAAGGGTATGTCCGTAGGAGTTCACATACTTGCTCACGCTGGACTCTGCGTTATAGTATTGGAGCCTGCCGGCATCCACCGCGTCGCCCAGGACGTGATCGTAGGTGGTTTTCTTAAGGTAGTTGTCCAGAACGTAGTAGTAGAGACCGTTTTGGCCACCGTCCTGGGGGCCGCTCCAACCCTGTCTGCCCAGAGCGGAGCGCGTATGGGCAACTACAGCGACGCTTGAGTAGTTCAGCAGGTCTTGCGCCAGGGAGTGTGCATCCTCGGGGTAACCGTTGAGGCAGGAGAGAAGAAACGCCACGTTCGGCTTTTCGGTGTTAAGCATGAAGGCGTCCGTGTTCGCAAGTCCGGTCGGCCAGTCGAGTTCATTGTCCCTGGGGATGCTGTCCCCGTCGTCGTGCCACACGCAGCGGGAGAAGGCGTTCTTCCACCCGTGGTTGTTCTCTACGAATATCCCGGCGTCGGTGTTTTTCAGGGTGTTCTTCAGGTTGGTCTGGGTGAAGTTGACGTCACAACTGTAAAGCGATGGCCCGTCGCCTTCCTTCTCGTAGAGGGTGGTGGCTGGCGATCCTTTTATGATCCCGCTGTTCATCAGGAGTTCCATGTAGTGGGCGCCGTCGTAACCAGGATACCCACCTCCGTTCTGGTTTGGATACCACAGGATACCGCCGGCAAGGACAGAGGTCTCTTTATAGGTTGTGTTTTTATCGTACTCGAATAGCCAGGTTTGTTCCAAGATGGAGGGGACGGTTGTCGCGAAGGAGGAGTTAATACGGCCGACATGAAGCTCCATCTCAAGATCCGGGGCATCCTGAGGATCCTCGAAGCCGCCGGCGGAAAGTGCCTCTCCGTAGTAAGAATCGCCGTCCTCGTTCCAGGATTCCGCGTCAGGCTTGGACAGGTCCCCGTAGTAGATGTCCGAAGGGATATCTGCCAGATCAGGCCACCAGCCGGCGTTGCCGTTGTTGAATGGGGAAAGTACCCGCATCGGGATGTACGCATGGTGGCCTATGATTAAGAGGTAGTCGTAGTCGGCGGCGTGCCCGCGCAGCCAGTTGCGAATCTTTTGCGGCGTATCATCTCCTCCACTGGAGGACAGGATATCTTCCTTGGTTACTACCCCGACGTCGAAGCCGGTGTTCCTGCGCCACTGGCGGTACAGACCGGTAGAACCCTTGAGCGCGTCTGTAGTCAGGATAAGCATCCGCGGGTTTGCAAGCACGCGGCCAGAGGGGCGGTACCACTCACGAGCCTCGTCCTTGTTGTAGATGTGTTCAGGTACGTCCGGATAAAGGGTTCCCTTGCGGATGAAGCGAGCAACGAACTCGGCGTGCTCCTCAGAGACCGGAGCGTAGCGGATGCTGACCGTCACGTCGCGGGCGAAGGAGAGCACGCCGGAGAGAGGATCATAGGCGAATGGGTAGACTGCCACGGTGACCAGCGAGTACTCGCGGCGCTCCCCTGCGGCATGAATTTCGCCCAGGTGATCCGGCAACTTCTCTTCCCCGGAGTAGACGCGGGCGCGTGTCTCTTCGTAAAGCATGTGGAGGTTGTTTAGCGTGGCACTGGCGGCTCCAAGCGGTAGCGCCGGAAGTGAGGCCTCCACGAGATAGGCCCCGGGCAACTCGCAGCGGTTCCCGGAAACATCCACACTTACAACCTCACTTCCAGGGGGAAGCGCAAAGGTATAGGTAGGCATAGGCAGACGAGGATGACCTGGGCACTGCCGATAACCTGCCCCGGGCATTCCTATCCGAACCTCGTCGTTATCCAACGGAATAATCTCAAAGTCGGGCATAGTTAGACGGTACACGCAAGAACCTTCAGTTCTGCACAGTGGAATCTGGCCTGCCGCGCTAGGGTTCTCACCGGCAAAAAGGGCAATCGCCGCAAGCACCATCATGCCCACTACGAGGGATCTTTTCATCTATTTCCTCCTTGAGTTCTAGTTTCAGTCACCCAGCCTCAACCCAACACCTTTTTGTTCTCGCACCTTAAGACTTTACCTGTAGACTATTATAACGCTTCTGGGGCTTTTGACAACCCTTTAACGAACTAAAATCACAGGTAGGGTTCTAACCTGG
>JAYELY010000199.1:0-2588 GCA_034717795.1 Caldifarciminota bacterium | reverse complement strand
GACTATAATTACGTATGCCGCGCCTAAAACAGGCGATGGTAGTAGGTTTTTTTTGGACATGGAAGGCTTTTCAGGAGCTTTCCCCTCCTTTTGGAGACCCCGTGAGGGGTCTCCGTTTTTATTCCTTTACTTGACAACAGGCAACGTGGGTTCAATAATAAAGTGTCCTCGTTGGGTATAATGTGCTGTTCAAAGATTAAATTCTCAATGTGTACTCTTGGATTTGGGGCGATAATCCCTGGGGTCTATGCAAGCATCATAGGTTCTTTTGTCTATCCTGATCCAGTCGGTTTTTTCGATACCTCTGACCTTGTGAGTGGGGCTGAAGGGATATGCACAAGCCATCTTAATCCAGCGATTTTGCTCTTGAACAATTGTCCGAATCTCTTCAGCTACTTCGGAGAAGTCCTCATCCTCACTGAATATTAAGGCTACATCGTATGCTTTCCGATGGGCCATTCTTATGACATCTATGGCAATACGGACGTCTATACCTTTTTCCTCTCCAGTCAGAAAAGTCATATAAGTACCGCCCGGTAACTTAACACGCTTGTTGCGATAGCGTAATGCTCGGGAATAAACATGAACACCTTGACGGCTTATCGTCAATAGTTTCTTACTCCAGAACACATGCCAGAATTTATTGTCAGTTATATCTGGAATACCTGTGTAGAAACGCGCTCCGACAAGATTCCATTTTTGCATGTTGCACACCGCCTTAGCCAACGCGTACACGTCATAGTTAGGGTAGCCGTAGCCGAAGGCTTCCTTGGCGGCATGGAAAAGATTCTGGCCATCCACAAAAGCTATCGTCCGTTTGGCCTTAGGTTCTTGAACCATCATTTCATCCTATAAAAGATAACCCCGCTCGGGCCATAAGGGCGAGTCGAGCGGGGAGCAATTCTATCTGGAGTAATTATAATCAATTTTGACTCCTTGTCAAGTGTATCAAGTTGGTCAAACTTGTCAAAGATAGAAAATAAGTAAAGGTCGTTAAGATAATCTCTTGCTCCAAGCATAACCCTAGTTTAATTACGGATTCACGCATGTCAACGATTGAGTTCCCTTGACAACCCATCTTCCTTATATATCATGGCACATGGACCAGCCGCACAACAAGCTTTACTTCGGCGATAACCTTGAGGTGTTGAGGGATAATATCGCCTCGGAGTCGGTGGATTTAGTGTATCTCGACCCGCCGTTCAACTCCAAGGCTACGTATAACGTGCTGTTCAAGGAGGCGGAGGGCACGCCGTCCGCGGCGCAGATCGAGGCCTTTACCGACTTCTGGCACTGGGACGAGGTCTCGGCCCGCACCTTAGAGGAACTCCCCAGGAATGAAAATACACCGACAGCATTGATAGAACTTCTGGACGGATTCAGGCAGTTCCTGGGTCACAACGACATGCTGGCGTATCTGGTGATGATGGCTCCCCGCCTGGTGGAGCTGAAGCGCGTGCTGAAGCCGACCGGTAGCATCTACTTGCACTGCGACCCCACCGCTGGGCATTATCTGAAGATACTTATGGATGCGGTGTTCGGGGTCAAGAACTTCGTTAATGAAATCATCTGGCAGAAAATTCGTGTTGGTAAAGCCCAGAGTCACCAGTTCGCTAAATTGCAAGACGTTATCTTCTTTTACAGTAAAACTAATAAAAATACTTTCAACCAATTAAGGATGCCTCCATCTCAAGGATACATCGATAAATACTACACCAATGTTGAAGAAGAAACAGGGAGAAGATATCAGTTAATAAGTTTCATCCAAGGGGGTGAAGGACCTCCACGTCGGTTTGGAGATAGAATATTAAAACCACCCGCAGGTAAACATTGGATTTGGTCACAAGAGCGAATTGATGAGGCGATGGAGAAAGGTTGGTTGGTTTTCACTGACCCTAATAAGCCTAGACTTAAGAGATACCTAGATCAATATGAGGGTAAGAATATTGGTACAATTTGGACTGATATCTTTCCCATCAATGCGGTTGCTAAGGAACGTCTTGGCTATCCTACTCAGAAGCCAGTCGCTTTACTCGAACGCATCCTTCAAGCCTCTTCCAACGAGGGAGACGTGGTGCTTGACCCATTCTGCGGGTGCGGAACCACCATCGCCGCCGCGCAAACGCTTGGCCGCCGCTGGATCGGCATAGACATCACCTACCTGGCCATAAACCTCATCAAGAACCGGCTGGCCGACCACTTTGGTGAAGAGGTAGAATATGAGGTACACGGCATACCGAAGGACTGGGAATCGGCGCGCGAACTGGCCGAAGCCACCGACCGTCCCCGCAAGGAGTTCGAGCTGTGGGCGCTGTCATTAGTTAATGCAAGACCGAAGGGTGATCCTACCAAAAAAGGCGGCGCAGACAAGGGCATTGACGGCATCCGATTCTTCATAGACGGCAAACAGCGCAAGTATCAAAAGGTTATCGTTCAGGTGAAGAGCGACGCCAAACCCAAGGTCTCATACGTCCGCGATCTGGTCGGCACGATGGAACGCGAGAAAGCGGTCATGGGCGCGCTGATACTTCTTTACGAACCATCCGAGCGCTCCGAGATCCCAGCAGAGGCGGCATCGGCAGGGTTCT
>JAYELY010000198.1:0-13290 GCA_034717795.1 Caldifarciminota bacterium | reverse complement strand
GAAGCCGTCCAGAGAGTCCGAAGGCAAGCTGTCCGAAGGCAAGGTATCTTGCGACAAGGTGTCTGCAAGTAAGGTGTCCCCAGGTAAGCTGTCTCGGGACAAGGTATCCCCAGGCAAGCTGTCAGGAGATAGTGTGTCCCCAAACAAGGTATCCGCGGATAAGCTGTCGGGCGGAAGGGTATCAGGCGGCAGGGAGTCCATCCGGATCTCTTCTTCTTCGATTTCTTCCCCGGTCTCTTCGATCTCTTCCAAAGAATCGCGGCCCGATTCCCTCAGCTGCTGTCTTACCTCGTTTAAGTTCTTCTCAACCGTGCTCTTGGCATCGGTAATAAGCCCGTTGGGATCGAAGCCGCTCCAGGCAAAGGTTATGCTCCCATTGTTGGTGAGGTTGCGAACGGTCTCGGACTCATAACCTAGATTGACAAACTGCTCATGGATACCCTCTGAACGATCCTCCGTAAACGAACTCGATACCGAAACCGAAGGCCTGCCGAAAGACTTGAGGTTTATATTCTTGATGCCGCTTGCAAGTGATGTGGTACGTACGGTGTATTCAGAACCAACAAGATCATCCAACCGAATATCCGGCTTGATTGAATCGCCTTTAAGAGACCTCGTCTCGGAGTAGTTGGCTGTAATGGGAATATACTGAATCGGCGAGTAGGAGCTCCCTGCCCTCCAATTTATAGAGGAGTTGCCTACCGTGGTTTCATACCACGTATCCTGAACAGAAGAACGATACCATGAAACGGAGTTAGCCTTGTCGAAGTTCGCCGAGATGTTAATGGCCTCCGGAAAGTAGCGAATCTTTTCCTTCTCGAAGAGGGTGAAGTAAAGGTTCGGCGCAACCGAGTATGAAGCTTCATAATTCTGGGTAAAGGACGTATCTTTTCCGAGTCCGGCGTTGGTGTTCGAAGCACTTGCCTTGTAGTTTGCCGAGGCCCTGATTGCATCAAGGGTATACTTCATGAGTCTGGAGCGGGATTGTGGGTGCGAAGCTGAGAAGGAAAGTGTTTTGACGTCGCTGCGCTCCCCCCGAATCTCAAGCTCCTCCCCCTCAAGCAGACAGTCGGTGATCTCTGCAGAGTAGCGCGGCAGGGAGCGCGTCAGGGAATAACCAAAGTTGAGAGGTAACTTGAAGCCCAGACGGTCAAGACCGAACTTCTCGACGTTTACGTTCCCGCTTACGCCCCCCCTGTGGGTTTCTCCTCTCGTGCGCGGACCCTGCGGACTTGTAAAGTCAATAAACTTACCGTCGTCGCGGCTGTAGCTGGCTGAAACCCGGCCCACATCCGCCAAAACCAGACCGCTGTTCGCTGAAAGCTTCGTGCCTACCTCATGGTAGGGTTTCTCAAGTCGTATGTCGTTGAACCATACCTCACCCGTAATCGCCCCGCCTCCTGCGTCGTTGACAAGCCCCAACTCGAAGTACTTGATTTGTGCAAAGGATGGAACGCCGCGGACACGAAGCCGAGGGTCGTCCTCAGAGGCAACCCCTAACTTCAGCGAATCACGATAGCGAAGGCTGTCGTAAAAATCGACCTTCAGTTTGGCAAGATCCTCAAGCTCAAAGGTAAACTCACGCCACTTGGCATCTCCTGCATTAGGAGGCATCTGGCCCTCGGAGATGCGGCTGCGAACCTCGTAGTAGCTCGTCGAATCAGTACCCATGCGCAGGTAGAAGCCAGGATCGTTTTCATCGTTATGCACGTAAAGCTTGATTCTCTGGTAGCCTCGAAAATCCTCGGCGGTGTAATCCCAGCGAGATGCCTTCGCACCGTGCGAAGGGGCAATGTTCTCGTAGCGTACTTGAAGCGAGTTATCTTCTTCCTCCTCACCTGTAGAGGTCTCACCTCGCCTAAACGGAGAGGTGTAGTCCTTGCTCCGGGAACCGATGACACCTATGAATACCCGCTCAGTTAAGGTGTCAACCTCGGTGGAGTCGAGCGTGAAGACCTTCGCGTCTTTCCACTTGTTGCCCGCGAAGTCCCAGGAGTACAAGAGTATCTCTAGATCATCGTCCATCCCGTCAAACCAGATCCTAAACATGGAGATGGCGAATTTATCCGGAGACCCACACGTGTCATAAAAAGTGGTATCCCCTAAAGGCACGCTTACCTTAATCCAACCCCTCTTCCCCAGGGTATCAACATACTTGGAAAAGAACGCGGTATCTCTAAGATCAAGGGTAAATGAGTAGTAGTCGTTTTCGGTGTTGTTCCATCCATCGCGGGGCAAATCCTCAGAATCCAGACGGCCATTGCGTTCGGTTCCATTTGGATTCGAACCCGAGCTGTAATCGTCGTTGGCGTCATCACCGGCTACTTTGAGTGAATCCACGCCCGGGACCCCGTCCAGACCTGTATCCTCATTATTGCTGTACTCGTTGTTGTCATCCTTGTCTTCCTTGTCCGGATAACCTATCCCTACTAAAACTGTGTCGGCGTTCCATCTCAGCTGATCCTCGTCCATCTCGGAGCCGAACTCAAAGTGTATCCTGCCGCCGGCGTTTCCGGGCTTCAGGATCAACTCGAGGTTCTCGGCCTCGCTGATATCCAGAGACAGCAGTCGGGGGTACGTTGAACCTATTATGCCTGTCCAGTGGGAGGTATCTTCCGGATTCCATGTAATCCTAAAGGCGCTGCCTGGCTGCGGCGACTGACCGATCGGGGTCTCTTCTGCGTATATCTCCTTCCTGATGTCCGGGATATCCTGCAGAATCCATTTGGGATGCCTGCGTGAGTAGGTTGCCGTATCCAGCGGCAGCCCTGACTCATCAAGAGGAAGGCTGGTCGTATACCAATCGGCAGGGGTACTCAATCCCACCGAACGAGTTTCTTTCGTACTCTCGAAGTCGTCAAGCCACACGGATCCCGACTTATGTGTATTAGGGTTAGGCATGGATATCGCCGAGTTGACGTTTAGATTAAACTGTGAAGGCGCTTCAGTGGAAACCAACGGTAAGCGGTCAATCCAGCGCGTAAGGAACCCCAGCCTGCGCTCAACGGCAAGGTCAAGCTCCCCTATGGTGCGGGAGAAGGGCTCAAGACCAAGAACAGGTCTGCCTTCAAACGAGTAGCCTACATTACGGAAAAGGAAGCTTCCTCCCAACTTGACCCCTTCTGCAAGTTCACTTTCAGCCCGCAGGCCCAGAAGGGTCTTGCGGTCAAGTGAAAGGATCTCCTTGGCCTCATATGTTATCCTGAGTTCATCGGTCTTCTGGATCGCCTTAAGAATAGTAACTGTCCCGGTAGCGTAATCAACGTTGTACAGGGTGGAATCGAGCTTCTCGCCGTTAACCCAGACCTCTACGCTGTTCTTCTCTATAAAAGGATCAAGCGTATAGCTCTGGACAAGCGACTCATATTCATACGTTATCTTGTAGACACCGCCGTGCTCGGGGCCCAGGTTTCTCGTCCAATATATCTCGTGAACGGTATCCGAGCCGAGCGCAGGACTGGCAAATGGATAAAGGTCCTCGAAGATCAGCTCCCCCAGTCGCTGCTCGTCAAGGGTCAGCTCGTGTATGTTTGTGCTGTTATCCTCGGTAAGACCAAGCAGATGGGAGTAGCGGTTTCCGTTACCGTCCCTCGGAACCCATACGCCGTGATCCAGATGGTAAACCTCAACCTTGATCTTGTCGACCCCCAGCTTCCCGGGAAGATCGTAGTGGTTGCGGCACATGTTTGTCCAGCACTTGCTATCGGCAGCAGGGTTCTTGGGCCATACGAGCAACAGATTTGCTACAACAGAGTCGGTATTCGGAATGGTATCAATCCGACCGTAGGTAACCCCTGAAGAGTTCTCGCAAGCCACTGCAAGCACGCTGGTGGATGAAATGTTTCTCTTAAGCTCGATAACCAAACCTTCCTTGTAAGAACGCAGCTCATAATCAACGCCGCCGATAAGCAGATAGAAGTTTTTATTCTCTTGCACCTCATCCCTGATAGTCATATCGTTGGGGTACAGCCATGCCGAACCTTTCCAACCGTCCTTGCCCTCAGGTAAGGTACCGGTTGCATCATCAAGATAGACCCTGAAGTTGTTGATATTTATACCTGTCTGATTCACGGTATCGCGCAGCCCCTGGTGGAAGACATAGAAGTAGCGGCGTTGGCGGTAGTTGCGGTCCATGATCTCGCCCTGCTGGGATTCGGATTGGCCGGTGAACTCCTTGGTGCCCGATCTGGTCTGCTCCTGGGAAGCCACCGCATAAAGATCAACCGGACCCAATTTCGCCTGGGTGTTGATACCGAAAAGCCCCTGATGAGCCGGAAGTGACTGGTGGGAAGGAAGGTTCAAGGCAACGTCACCCGCTTCTATCTTCTTTATGATCTCGTCCTCGTCACCTGTGTAGGCAATACGAACCTTGTTCTTACTGGTAAGTTCGCTTTCTCCTGAGGTATGATCCATCACCACCTCGGTCTTCCGCGCGATCACTCCCTTCACGGAAACGTCAAGCTCCTGCTTCAACTCGATCCCGGATAGGAAGTTGGTTTTATTCTCCTCCTCTTCAAAGAGATATCGCTCCTTGTAGAAGGCGGCGGACGACCCCATACTGATCCTGTCCTGCCCGCTTATCTTAACGTCGGTTCGCTCCTTCCCCATCTGGATTTTTATATCCGGTATAATCCCTTTGACCCCTCCGGCTTCGCTTTCAGCGGAGCGCTCGCGCAGACGTTCCTTGAATTGCTCAAACGAAAGGCCTCGCTCCATAGATACAAGATACCCCTCAAGGGTCTGGACCGCCGCCACCCCCAAATACACCGAGTCCACCCACTCCTCGTAGTAAACCAGACCCGCCTCATAATCCACCACCGGACGAATCTGTAGCCCGTAGCCGGATTCACGAATCTCATCGGTCTGCACGATAATGAGGAAAGCCAAAAGTAGACTCATCCTGTCCGCCACACCTTGCGAACCGCGCGAGCCAGCACCTCAGCGCTCACGCCGCATTCTGCAAGCAGTCTGTTCTGGGGACCGTGCTCAATGAAGCGATCCGGCAAGCCGATGCGTGCCACAGGGATGTCTACATTGTGGTCATGTAACCACTCGAGAACCGCCGAACCGAAACCTCCTGCAAGGACGTTCTCCTCAACGGAAACCACAGCACGGTGACTCTTGACGATCTTTTCAAGGAGTTCTTCGTCCAATGGTTTTACGAACCTTGCGTTAAGGAGCGTGGGACGTCTTCTTCCAAGCAGATCGAGAGCCTTTCTAGCCATCTCGACCCCTGTGCCTGTAGCAAGTATGGCTACCCTGGAACCCTGAATGAGCGTTTCCCAGGAACCCACAGTTATCTTACGCGGCTTCGCAGGAACCTTCACACCAACAACGCTCGAGCGGGGATAGCGGATAGCAAAGGGTCCTTTCTCGTAGCAAAGGGCGGTATATAGAAGGTCACGCAGCTCGGCCTCATCCTTTGGGGCGGCAACGACCATGTTGGGGATCATACGCAGGTATGAGAGATCGAACACCCCGTGATGTGTAGGGCCGTCCGCTCCGACTACGCCGCCGCGATCCACGGCCAACACAACCGGAAGCTTCTGTAAAGCCACGTCGTGCAGGACCTGATCGAAAGCCCGCTGAAGGAAGGTCGAGTAAACAACATAGACAGGTTTCATGCCCTGCAGGGTCAAACCGGCGGCGAACGTGGCGCAGTGTTCCTCTGAGATTCCAAAGTCGAAGAAGCGATCAGGAAACCGCTCGCGGAATGAAGTAAGCCCGGTCCCCAGGGTCATGCCTGCAGTAATTGCAACGATGCGCGGGTCTTTCCGTGCAAGCTCGACAAGGGTGGAGCCGAAGAATTCGGAATAGCTCTGAGTCTTGCTTGAGGCAACCCTGCATGATGCAAGATCAAAAGGTCCTGTTCCGTGGAACAACTCCGGATTATCTATAGCTCCCTTGAATCCGTGCCCCTTCTGGGTTCCCACATGCAGAAGAACCGGTCCTGGAATCTCTTTAAGACGTCTGAAGTAGAATATAAGCTCCTTCAGGTTATGACCATCAACAGGGCCAAAGTAGTGAAAGCCGAAGTTCTCGAAGAATGCACCAAGCGTCCAAATACCTTTAATCCCTCTCTCTATCCGCTGCGCCCAACCCCGCATGTAATCACCATACTTGCGGAAGAAGCGTCCAAAAAGCTCCCATACCCTGGCGCGAAGTCTCTGGTAAAACTTCGTTGCGGTCAGACGGCTGAGGTAGTTAGAGATAGCGCCGGTGCTATGCGCTATAGACATCGTGTTGTCGTTCAAAACAACCATTATATTGGTACGAGAATCCCCCAGGTGATTAAGTCCTTCAAGAGCCATGCCGGTGATTATGGCGCCGTCACCGACCACAGCAACCACCTTGAAATCCTCGTCCCTCATATCACGAGCCTTTGCCAACCCGAACGCGGCTGAGATTGAGGTTCCCGCGTGACCGGTATTGAATACGTCGTAGATGCTCTCCTCACGTTTAGGGAAACCGCTTATTCCTCGGTACTGTCTAAGGGTATCGAATCGTTTGCGCCTGCCGGTTAAAAGCTTGTGGGTGTAGGATTGATGACCAACGTCCCAGATAATCTTATCACGAGGGGCATCGAACACGTAATGCAGGGCGATGGTCAGTTCTACCGCTCCCAGATTTGGTGCCACGTGTCCTCCCCTGCGGCTGGTTACCTCAAGTATCAGCGTGCGTACTTCCCGCGCCAATTGATCGAGTTCTTTAAGGCTAAGCCGCTTAAGGTCGGCGGGTGAATCTATCCTGTCAAGGATACTCATTTGCGCCTGTCCACAAGATAATCCACAAGGTCTGCAAGCCCGGACCACGCAGAACCCAATTCGGCAAAGATGCGTCTTGCGCGGCGTGCATAACCTTCTGCGATGCGCTGTGAGCGTTGGAGCCCGTAAAGCGCCGGGTAAGTAAGCTTGCCTTCAGCCTCATCCTTGCCAGGGGTCTTACCCAACTCCTCGCGTGAGCAGGTTACGTCAAGCACGTCGTCGCGCACCTGGAACCCCATCCCGGCCAGTATTCCGGCCCGGCCAAGCAAACCAAGAACCTCTTCAGAGGCTCCTGCCAGCAAAGCACCGACCCACATTGAAAAGGATATAAAAAGCGCGGTCTTGCGAAGATGGACATGACGCAGGAATTTTGGGTCAACCTCCACACCGTAGAGATCGTCGGCCTGCCCCCTGGTCACACCCCCGGCCCCAAGGATGCGGCTGAACTCTGCCACGGCGCGCCTTACAAGCTCCGCAGGAGCGGCAGATCGCGCCACCAGCCCCAATCCGTCGATCATCAGGGCGTCGCCTGCAAGGATCGCCAATCCCTCGCCAAACACCTTGTGATTCGAAGGCTTGCCCCGGCGGAAATCATCGTCGTCCATCGAGGGCAAATCGTCGTGGATCAGGGTAAAGGTGTGGACGTATTCTAAAGCACATGCAGCGGGGAGAATCTCATTCGTCTCCTTGCCTCCGGCTGCCTCGTAAGCCAGGATTGCAAGGATCGGCCTTAAGCGCTTGCCAGGGGCAAACAGGCTGTAGCGCATGGCCCTGGTAAGCACGTGTCCCTCGTCAGGCAGATACTGCTCAAGCGCCGCTTCGATAACCCGACGCTTCCCCTCTATCAAGCCGATTAAATCCATCCTGCCCACTTAGCCCTCACCTTGGATACCAAAGATAGAATCATACACCTACAAGTAACGCTCTATAGAAGCCTCCTTTCTGCCGCGGCGGTTACGTTAGAAAGAAGCATCGCCACGGTCATAGGCCCGACCCCGCCGGGCACAGGTGTTATAGCGTTAACTATATCCGAAACACGCGCAAAGTCAACATCCCCTACCATCTTCCATCCCTGGGGGATCTCGATTTCGTTGATACCCGCATCTATAACCACCTGATCTTTATGGACGCATTCAGGACCGACAAAGTTGGCTTTCCCGATAGCCGCAACGAGGATGTCAGCATCCTTTGCATAACGAACCAGGTCGCCGGAGCGAGAGTGGCAGACGGTTACGGTGGCGTTGCCCATCTTTTCTTTTCTGAGAAGGATCTGAGCCAGGGGCCAGCCTACCGCCTTGCCCCGGCCAAGGATAACCACGTGCTTGCCTGAAACACCTATCTCGTAGGCCTCAAGAAGGGAAACGATGCCTGCGGGTGTGGCGGGCAGGAACTCGGCCTTGCCGAACGCCAGCCTGCCCCGGTTTATTGGGTTGAGGCAATCTATGTCCTTTGAGGGTTCTATTGCCCCCAGTACACGCTCCTCGTTGATTGCTTCAGGCAGGGGCAAGGTGAGGAGTATCCCGTGGACGTTGTTATCCTCGTTAAGGTTGAACAGCTCCTCCAGCAGGGTATCCTCGGGGGTATCCTGGGTAAGATTGATGGTTCGAGTCATAATCCCAATTTTGCTGCATGTGCGCTCCTGGGAGCGGCGGTAGGAAAGCGAAGCCTGGTCCGCGCTGACCGAAAGGAACGCGAGCTGCGGGGTTACGCCTTTAGCTGCAAGTTCCTCTATCCGGGTCTTGAGAAGCTCGCGCTTTTCGGCGGCCACCTTCTTCCCGTCGAGTATCATTGACATGATTTATTGTAGTTGCGGGGCTTGGATTGTCAAGGCGTACCTACTATCAATGACGCTTGCGCTTCTGCCTGTACGACAAGGGGCTTAAGCCACTTGTCTGCAAGTGGAGGGCGTCAGGGAACAATAAACACCCGTATTGCGTCCTCGGCTATGCCGCCGAACATGCCGTAGCCTGAAGACAGGTTGCTTACGCTCCCGCCAGGTACTTCCGCTCCCATATAGTCTACATATTCAGGAGTTACGGCAATCACCCGCAGGACGTAGTATTTATTGTAAATCCAGGGGGCAATCATGCGTTCAAGGAAAAACGTATACGAGGTATCCATGGTGAATGACGGCATGGAGAAAATCGGTGAGATGTTTCCAAGCTCCGAGGTATCCACGTCCGGAATGCAATAGATAAGGTAAAGCTTGGTGTTCTTGCAGAAGTTCCAGGTTACGACGTGCGGATCATAAGGCTCTGCCGAGATGGAAACCGTATCCGAATCCGCAGGAGCAGCGATTCGGACAGACGTAGGCATCATGGCCTCGGCGGTTACTGTGTCCTCCCATGGCAGGATGACTTCCAGATGATAGAGGGTTGTATCGTCAAAGTATGCCCACTCATAATAATTCCCTTCGTTGTACTTGAACCACTTAGCCGAGTCTTCATTGAAAAAGCTATCTGCGAATACGAAAGTATCCTCACCCCCCCAAACCTTCACATAAGCATCTCTTAGACCCCATCGATCAACCGTATCCTCGATATCATAACTCCGGTCAACTTTAATTCTTTGTCGTCGCAAACTTGGTGGAGAACTGTACCCTATTCGCATCAATGCCAAAACATTGGGTTCCGCTTCGAAAACGTTATCTTCAGCAGACTCGCACCCCGCAAATAACAACAAAACCAAACTCAAAAGGAGCAATCTCTTCATCAGAACCTCGCCTCTACCCCGACCGACGGGAAGAAAGGGATCATGCTTACACTTCTCTGAACCGGCGGCTCGTTCTCAATATCGTAGTAATAAAGCATAACGTTCTTGTGGTTGTAAAGGTTGATGATGTCGGCGCGCACGGTCAGGGTTCCCCAGCGGAACTCCCAGGCCTTGCTTGCGCCGATGTCAAGCCGGTGATAGGCAGGGAAGCGCAGGCTGTTGCGATCCGCCTCAATAGTCATCCACTGGTAACGCCATTCCTGACGAACCGGATCCCAGTAATACATCCTGTAGCGACCAAGGGTTCCGGCATACGGCATGCCTGAGGCGAAGGTAAGATGCGCATTTACGCGCCAGTTCTTGCCCAAGTCGTAAGTGCCCAGGACATTAAGGTTGTGCCGGCGGTCAAAGTTCGTGTAGAACTCAAGGGTATCGGATATAAACCTGCTGAATGCAAGCGAGTAGGATATCCAGCCTGTAAGCCTGCCCGACGCCTTTTCAACGCTGAAGTCGGCCCCCCAGGCGCGGCCTGCGCCGGATGAAAAGAGGTCTTCATCCGCATCGGATATGTCAAACATCTCGTTGAACGCCAAAAGGTGCAGGTAGTGTTTGTAGTAAGGCTCGACGCGTATGCGCGAGCCGTCTGAGAAAAGATGTTCGTATCCCAGTATGCAGTGTAAAGCGTGCTGGGGTTCGTATCTGGCGTAAAGCGGAATCCAGAAGTTTGTTGGGATGCGTCCGCCCTCGGGAAGAACCATTGCAAGGTTCTGGTAGAAGTTACCGACCGAGAGGTTGATTGCATCATCCGCGGTAATGAAGTATTTTGCCGAAACACGCGCTTCAGGCTCAAGCCAGGTTTTCTCAAGGCTGTCGATGCCGATAGTCTCCCCTGTAAGGGAATCCCTGAGGGTATCCGGATAAAAGGCATGGTAAACACTGAACCGAACTCCGGTTTGCAGAAGAAAGAGCGGATCGGGTTTCCACTTCCATGAAAAGAACGCGGCACCGTACTCAGGCCACCCCTCTATATTGTAGCTGGCGAAAGGCTCGGCGTCCACTTTATAGATAAACTTCAGGTAACTTGCCTCTGCTCCAAGCTCAACGGTTGAGGCCTCGGCTGTTTTTATGAACGTCGTGCGCGCGGAGAAATCGTCTATGCCATTTTCTGCATCCATAAGATCGCTGAAGGAAAAATCCGCCGTATACCTGCTCCACCCGACCCATGCCTTGGCAACCCAGGAATCCCCAAGCTCCTGGATCAACCTTAGGGTCATGAGCTGGTTGCTCCATCCCACTCCAATAGGGATATTCTCCTCGGCAAGATCAAGTTTATCATTTGTGTAAAAGAACGTTCCGGCGATTCTTGTTTTTTGCCCGACACGCCAGTTCAAAACCCCGTGCAGATCGTAGAAGTAATACGGGAACTCGAAATCCATGAAGATCGGTATAACCTTATCAAAGTAGGTGCGGCGTGCTGTAACGATCCCCCCGAATTTGCCCAGTCTCCCCCACACCGCCCCTTCGGTTGCAAGAAGACTCGTGGAAAGATAGCCTCCCAGTGGTTCAGGATCGACGCTTTCAACGTCGAGCACCGCGGAAAGCCTGTTGCCGTAACGCACAGGGAAGCCGCCTGTGAGAAACTTCACGTTATCAACCGCATCTATCATGAAGGTGGAAAGGAAGCCTCCGAAATGGAACGGGTTGTAGAGCACCATGTTATCCAGAAGCACGAGGTTCTGATCCGGGCTTCCGCCACGAACGTAAAGCGCCGAGGTGAAGTCGCTCACGAACGTCACCCCTGGCAAGGTCATGAGCGTCCGGAACAAATCGCGCTCGACCATCACGGGCGTGTGCTTAAGGGCTTCCTTATCTATCCTGAAGGCGGACGCGGTCACCTCCTGCTCGAACTCGATCCTGCGTGAGGAGACCTCAACGGCGGGCATCTGTATCGGAGCCCGCTCGAGCCTGGCGTTCTCGTAGAGAACCGAGGCCTCGTTCTCAATCGCCACCCTGCGTTTAATCTCCTTGTAGCTGATCATGGAAAACACAAGGGTGTATGAGCCGCGGGGTATGCGATCCAGCCTGTAGTAGCCGTTCGATGCGGCAGAGGTGCCGAACTCGGTGCCCTCAAGATAGACGCTGCAGCCTGCAATAGCCTCGCCGGTCTCCTTGTCGGCTACGGACCCGGTTATGGTGGCTCCCAATAAAATCAAGATCAATGACAGGATGAGACTTCCTCCTTTCCTTAAGTCAACTCGTTCCTTTACAGACGTTTGACATCATCGGACTAAAGTCTATAATTACCTATTATGCTCACAGACGAAACACTAGTCAAGAAGGTTGCGGTCTCGGAAGGGATGGATGAGGGGGTTGTAAGCCAGGGTTTAACTGAAGGGACGATCGTCATTCCCTACAACCGCAGTCGTCCGCGCCAGATAGAACCTTGCGGGATAGGCAAAGGCCTTCGCACCAAGGTCAACGCGAACATCGGCACCTCGCCCTCGATTGCGGACGCCGAAAACGAGAAGGCGAAGCTTCATGCGGCTATAGATGCGGGCGCTGACACGGTGATGGATCTATCCACCGGCGGGGATATAGGCAAGGTAAGACGGATGATCATTGCGGAATCAACCGTTCCTATCGGTACGGTACCGATTTATCAGGCGGCGTGCGACTCTCCCAAGCTGAAAAAATCTTTCGTGGAGCTGACCGTGGACGAGATATTTGCATCTATCCGCAAGCATCTTGCCGACGGGGTGGATTTCCTTACAGTGCACACCGGGCTTACGAGAGCTGGGGTTGAGCGTTTAAGGAATCGCAAACGTTTGGCAGGCATAGTGAGCCGTGGCGGCGCGATGATGGTCGAGTGGATGATGCACAACAAGGCCGAGAACCCTCTGGCCGAGTACTTTGACCGTCTTCTTGATTTGACCGGAGAGTTCAGCGCCTGCCTGAGTCTGGGCGACGGTTTAAGACCGGGCGCTCTTGCGGATGCCTCGGATCGTCCGCAGATACAGGAGCTTTTGATCATCGGCGAGCAGGTGGATCAAGCGCGTGATCGAGGCGTGCAGGCGATGGTTGAGGGACCGGGTCACATGCCGCTTGACCAGATCGAGATGAACGTCAAATTACAGAAGGAGATCTGTCACGGCGCGCCGTTCTACGTTCTGGGTCCCCTGGTGACCGACGTTGCTCCTGGCTACGACCATATCGTTTCAGCTATAGGTGGCGCGCTGGCAGGGATGTATGGAACCGACTTCCTGTGCTACGTTACCCCTTCGGAGCACCTGGGGCTTCCCGATGCCGACGACGTGCGAGTTGGAACGATCGTGAGCCGGATAGCCGCTCACGCCGCGGACATAGCAAAGTATCCTGAGAGGGCGCGCAAGTGGGATGAGGAGATGTCAAAGCTGCGGGAGAGATTCAAGTGGGACGAGATGATCAATGCATCGCTTGATCCCAAAGAGGCGCGCAAGCGATTTGACCGCTACCCAAAACAGGCAGAGGATGTGTGCACCATGTGCGGAGAGTTCTGCGCAATCAAGCATTCCAAGGAGGCTCTTGGTGGTTAATTACCGGTTGTTTACCCCGGGTCCGGTCGAGGTTGCCGAGGAGGTTCTCGCTGAGAACGGAAAACGTTTCCCCTATCACCGCGACCGCACTTTCGCCGAGGTGGTCGAGCGGGTAACCGTCGATTTAAAGGATATCCTGTTCACCGATTCCCGCATCTTCTTCTTTACCTCTTCAGGCACCGGCGGGATGCAGGCCGCGCTCGTAAATCTCTTTTCGGAAGGCGACGAGGTTCTCGTGACCT
>JAYELY010000197.1:0-2606 GCA_034717795.1 Caldifarciminota bacterium | reverse complement strand
ACATATTTATCGTATTTGGCTCCCAAGAAAATCCTCCTAATTCCTTGGGAGGTTAAATGCGCGGAATATACTGATCTGCAAGCCATTCTTCAGTATACTCTCGTTTTTTATCTATACAAGACCCTACCATTAATAACAATAGCGTCTTTCCTATAAGGGAAGGTTCCGTAGGATTAATATTGCCAGCAGGGTTCGCTATGCGTAAGCGGAGTGAAGACGAACCAAGCTTCCGCCCCGATCACCTCCCCCTTTACCCGGGTGGAGCAAAGCTTCAATCGGAAATTGGAACGTTAGGTTCAGGTTGGCAATGGTGTCTGCCTTTTTTAATTAAAGGTGAAGAGGTTGGTGATGACTTCGGGATGGATGTCTGGATTGTTTCCACAAGCCACAAAAGTTATGAAGCTACTCTCAAAGTAATCGTTGAGGGATAGCACTTTACCCCCTACCGACAACCTAAACCTGTGTCGCTATTCGCAGTTGCTGTGTAGGGTAGAGCCAAGGAACTCCTCCCCCTTGATGGGGGATGATGGGCGTGAACGCCGCTTCGCGTAAGGTGGGGGTGAAAACCATCACCCTCCCCCTGCCCCCTCCCGTCAAGGGAGGGGTTGTTGTTAGTATCGTGCTCCCCGCGGCGTTACGAAGCAACGGCGTGGGGTGTTACGGGGTTGACGTTTGCCGGATTTACGGCATAATACGTTTTATTGTAAGGAGGCCTGATGTCAGTCCAGATTCGAGAAGTGCACACCAACAAGGAAAAGAAACTCTTTATCTACTTCCCTGAAAAGCTCTACGAGAAGCGCTACCAGCAGTGGGTTCACCCGATATATCAGAACGAGAGAAGTTTCTTTAATCCAAAGAAGAACGACGCGTGGGGTTTCTCCGACGGCGTGCTTTTTCTTGCCTGGCGCGACGGCAAGGTAGTTGGGCGGATAATGGCGCTCATCAACCACAAGCTGAACAAGTTTCAGAACAAACGCGAGGCGCGTTTCGGGTTCTTCGATTCCGTAGACGACCAGGAGGTGGCATCAGCTCTGCTTGCGGCGGCTGAGGATTGGGCGCGTTCCAAAGGGTGCAATCGCATCGTTGGGCCTTTAGGTTTTACCGATCTCGATCCGGAGGGGATGCTTGTCGAGGGGCACGAGCATCGCACCTCTATCGCCACCTGGTGGCATCCACCCTATACCCCAAAGCTCGTGGAGGCGGCTGGGTACAAAAAGGAGACCGACTGGGTCACCTATCTTGTTGACCTTCACTACCCCTTGCCGCCGGTCTATTCCAAGATCGCCCAAAGACTCCTTTCCCGCACAGGTTACAGGCTCAAGGAGTTTAAAAAACGTGCCGAGTTCAAGCCGTTTATCGAGCCGATCTTTAGACTCATAAACGAAGCCTACAGGCATCTCTACGGGTTCTCGCCTCTGAACGAGGAGGAGATCAAAAAGGTGGCCGCCGACTATATACCTCTGCTTGACCCGCGGTTTGTGAAAGTCGTTTTGCTGAATGGAGAGGCGCTGGGCTTCGCAGTAGGCATCCCGGACATGACCGAGGGTATACGTGCGGCGCGGGGCAGGCTGTTCCCATTCGGGATATTCAAGATCCTTGCGGCACGCCGCCGCTCCAAGCGGCTGGATATGCTTCTGGGAGCAATAAAGACCGAGCATCGCGGAAAAGGACTGGACGTATTGATGGCCAACGCCTTGTATGCCAGCGCACGCCAAGCCGGGATGACCCACTCGGACAGCCACCACGAGCTTGAGGATAACCTCAGGATGAGAGCCGAGATGGAGAGGGTGGGCGGCAGGATATACAAGCGTCACCGAATCTACTTCAAGGAGCTTTAAGGAGGAGATGAAATGGGAAGCGTTGTTTCAGTGATTCTGCTTGTTTCTTTCACCGCGGGTGCGGCTCCGGGGGCTAACGCGGGGCCTGTACCGGCGGACGACACTTGTGCCACGAATGGTACTTGTGGAGTAATTGAGCAGGCCGCAATCGGTCTTATGGGAGCCGCGGCAGCCGGATTCCTGGCTGGCGAGCTGGCATGGATCGCCGCGCCCAAGATTACCGATACAACCGAGGAGTACCCGCTTCGCACCAAGCAGCGCGCGGCGGTAGCTTCTGCCTACGGCGTAGGCGTGCCGTTCGGCTCGGCGCTCGGCGTTCACGTCTCAGGGATTGTCCTGGGCAAAAAAACCCCGTTCTGGCCCAAGTGGGTGGGCGCGGAGCTGGCCGCTCTGGCTGCAGGCGGGGTCTCGCTGCTTATAGTCTCCCAGACCGACGAAGACACGACTCAGTATAATCCGTATCTGGTGGATCGGCCTGTGGAGGTTTTGGCCGCGGCGCTTCCTGTTGCGGCCGGGGTCGGCGGAGCGTTTCTGGGCTCCGCGCTCGCACATAGACTCGGCTGGGCCGGTCGAGGAGTCCCGCCTGTTCGCATAGGTTTTTATCCGGCAGGTGACGAATTTGCGGTCTGCGCAGGAGTACTCTTAAACTTCTAGACCCTTTCGCTGTCTTTTCAGATGGTAGCCGCCGGTCAGGGGGTAGTGGGGGATGTGCTCAGTGGAGGGGTCAGGCCCGCTCCAGAGAATCGCTCAACGCGCGGGCGAGCTGGC
>JAYELY010000196.1:0-2631 GCA_034717795.1 Caldifarciminota bacterium | reverse complement strand
CCGCAGTCAAGCAACAGGAACGTGCCCGAATCCAGAGATACAAGTATCGAGGTAGATAGCCCGCCTCTGGAGAAAAGAACCTGGACCCTCCAACCATCGCCGAGCCAGATCTGGGCATTCTCAGTCATAATCAATAAGGCCTTATTATGTAGACAAGAATGAACGCAACAACCATCCCAGCCTGCACTATCTTGAGTACATTGAGGTTACGTTTCTTGAGCCAATGCCATCCCCATGTAAAGGCTGAAGTTACGGCGGCGACCCCGATGAATGCAAGAATCAAACCGGGAAGACGCAGCTTGTGTCCGATTATCGTTGCCATCCCCGGTGCAAGCACAGACCCGTACACGATGAGCAGGTGAACCACGTAGACGATAAGTGATTCCTCGCTCAGGAAGAACGCGCCCTTCAGCCTTCGTGCCAGACCCCAGCGCTCCAGGTACCAGCAGAACCCCATAAACGAGATTATCACGCCCAGTCGCGCGCTCATCTGGTCAGGACGGTAAGCCGGGGCGTAGACGAAATTGAGCTTCCGGAAAACGGCCAGCCCTATACCTGCGGCGAGAAGAACCAATCCTGCGATTATTATTGCATTCATTAACCTACGCTCGTCCTTGAGCTTACCTGAAAGAGGGAAGATCGAACCCAGAGAAGCGCCAAGAAAGATATACCCCCACCAGGGGATAATGGTAAACTGGGAACCGTACTCACCGCTGATCCAGGAAACCAGGGGTGCCGGACCAGGGATGTGGTTCTGACTAACGAAATAGGCAGCAATCAGACAGATGACCCCAAGAGGAGGGAGTATCCAGATCAACCTCTTTGGTTTACCAGCCAGCATGCACAAGAGATGAAGCAGAATAAGCCCCACCGCGATCACGTGCAGCACGTCCACCGCGGTCATCTTCGCCAGAAGCCCGGCGTCCATCAACTGAATGGTCTTTTTGAGGCTGAAGAAGGGCAGGTGCAGCCAGTAACCTATCAGGAGGAAGTAAAGGTAGCGCCGCAGTCTTCGCCTGGTGCGTTTGCCGAAGTATTTGTACTCGTCCCACTGGCGCCGGGTAACGATCATGAAAATCATCCCGGCACCGAAGAGAAACAGGGACGCCGTAAACTTGTGAACCGTCTCATTGGCAAGCCAGAAGAAGCTTTTGGTCAGTTCAATATCCACCAATGCGCGGAAAAGGTGCCCATGAACCATCAGGAAGAGCGCGATGAGGCGGTAAAGATCAACGAAGAGAAGCCTCTCCCCCGGCTTACGCACCCAAAGATCAGATGCTGGCGCTTCAGACCGGGCCTTCATCCGAGTCCTTTTCCTCCTCGTTGGTATTCGGTAAGACAATCGCCCGGTAGATAAACGTGGCACCCAGCGAGACCAGCAAAACGCCTGTCGTCCACCAGGGTGAGTATGGGTCAGGGATTACGTTAAATGCGGCAACCACCAGCCATACGCCGAAAAGGATAAGGAACACCGCCACCCCGAAGCGAACTATCCACCGGGTGCTGCGTCCCTCGCGGGCGAACCGGATATTCTTCCTCAGGGTATAGATGAGGAGCCACACCCCCAGCCCTTCTGAGACAACCATGGGAACCAAACACCAGGCCGGAACCCATCTTTGCCACTCGAACAACGCCGCGATACCGGCAAGCACCAGCAGCCCGCCTGCTATGCTCCACAGTATGATTCTTCGTCGCCTGCGCATCAGACGCAACCCCTAACCCGGTGTTCACGCATCGCCACATCCTATCCAGAGATGCCGGAAAGTCAAGCACCCTTGACATACGATGGATTTCTGCTATTGTAATTTGAACTAAAAGGGAAACCCTCAATGAAGGAATTATCTCTAAATAAGTGAGGTGAAAGGTGAAACGTATGATTTTGATTTCCGCATTGGTGTTGATGCCCATGCTGACTAACGCCGGTTGGATACGTACTTACGAGATCAACCAGCTTTCTATAGGCCGTTCCGTAAGGCAGACTGCCGATGGCGGCTACATAATAGCGGGGCAGTGTGGGGATGAAAACCAGTCTGATCTTTTATTGATCAAGACCGATTCCCTGGGCGACACCATGTGGACACGTATATACGGAGGGGGGGACAGCGATGTAGGTAGATGCGTTCAGAAAACCAATGACGGAGGGTACATCATCTCAGGCTTCGCCAATGTTGAGGCTGACATGTGGCCTATGGGTGACATATGGTTGCTAAAGACGGACGCAAACGGTGACACCATTTGGACACGCTTTTACAGAGGCGGCTCATGCGCCTGGGGCGGTTGGGTTGAACAGACTTCGGATGGAGGTTACATTCTGACCAGCAACTGGAACAGCGCTTACCTTTTGCTCTTGAAGACAGATGAGAACGGAAACACGATGTGGAGCAAAAATTATCAATGGGGCGATAACTGGGAAATAGGCTATTGCGTCCGTCAGACATGGGACGGGGGTTATATAGTTGCTACCAACTTGGGGTTGTTTAAGACAGACGAAAATGGGGATAGTGTATGGCTAAAGCCTTGGGCGGGGCATTTTGTAGCCTTGACGGACGATGGAAGCTACTTCGTCCTCTCAGGCCAGAATAACGATATGTGGTTGATTAAAACTGACGAACAAGGTGATACCTTGTGGAC
>JAYELY010000195.1:0-2635 GCA_034717795.1 Caldifarciminota bacterium | reverse complement strand
CGCCTCTAAAACTGTATCTTTACTTGAAGGAGCTGGAATTCAGGTTCAATAACAGGCAAGCTGTTGATTTATTTGAACTTATCAACTCACAGCTTGTCAAATTGGTCCGCTGTGATGGATAATTCCCAAGAATTATAATAATCCGGGCGGACCTTAAGGTCCGCCCCTACGATAGAGATTGTAGGGGCGACGCATGCGTCGCCCCTACCTTTTACCCCAAATAATTACTCCTCTATCCTTACCGGCGTCCCTACCCTTACCATCCGCTTCAGCGAGTCCACGTCCTCGTTTCTCATGCGGATGCAGCCTTCTGAGGCCTTCGTGCCTATCGAAGCCTCATCATGGGTGCCGTGGATCGCTATGCCTTTCCACTGGTTCCCGGATTTTGTCTCAGAAGCAAGTGTCGAGAGCCTCAAGAACCACGGGCCGTAAGCCCCCTTTATCGGGCCCAACGTATCGTCGGCAAAGTCGTGCTCCCAGTCGTGCGAATCCTCAATCGAGGTGATCGTAAAATCGCCCTCTGGCGTGCGGTTGTCGCCCACCTTCTGCTTGTCGCCACGATTCTTGCCGATCGCCACCGGGTAGCTCTTTATGAGCGTTCCGTCCTTGTAGACGAAAAGCTCAAACATGGATTTCTTGATCACTACAGAGACCCCTTTGGGCGCTCGCTTAACCTTCGGGTTGGGATTAAACATGTCCGCGCCAAGCACCAGGATCATATCCACAAGATTGGTTCGCACCTCAACCTTACCCGTTCTCAGGTAGTTAATGAGCCTTTTGGCAAGCGGAACGTCTTTAGCATTACAGTAGAGCACGGTTTTTGAGAAGGTATCCGCGTCCGCGGTCTGAGGCTGGAGCGGAAAAAGTCCGAATCTGATGCTGAACCGGTAGGCCGCGTTGCGGGCCAGACCTGCCTTTCCGGTTCCGTTGAGAACCAGCACCCGGCGCGAGAAGGGCATCGAATCGAAGCCAAGCGCATTGATGCCGGCCCATATATGAATCACTCCACTTTCCTCTTGCTCAACAATCTCGGCCTGTGGAAAGACGGAATCAAGCGCCTTGAGCCACCTCCTGTCTTTGGGGTGGACGCAGATGCGCGTGTCTATCTGATAGGCCGCTGACCTGTTCGGCTCCCCAAGCGAGTCGGGCAATCCCAGTGAATCGAGCAGGGTTTTCGTACGCTCCGTCGGGAACTGGATCTTTCGCAGCTCGGTATAGCCTGAGCAGGAGTTGTGAAGCACAACTGTCGGCGGCTCGGATTTGCAGAAAAGAAGGGTTATTATAAAGAGGGGGTACAGCAGTCTGCGTATCATGGATTAGTCTATGCGCGGGGTGAGTATTGTCAACTTGCTTCAATGCTCCTTTTTTTTACCCCATTCGGATACTCCGTCTCCGAATGGGACCCCCCAATGCTCCTTTTGCCCTTCGGCAAAAAGATCGCAGGGAGCATCGGTAGATCGGCTTGGAGTATGAACGCAGGCTTGAAATGGCTGTGAGGGGCGGGTTGACATGGGGCCAAATCCCTACATAATATAGGCAGTATGGCTAACGTTTTGCAGAAGATTTTCGGAACCAAGCAGGATCGGGAGATTCGCAGGATGCAACCGATAGTCGAGGAGGTAAACGACATCCTTCTCGCCCTGCACGATTACGGGTCGGCGGACCCGTCGGAGCCGCCTCCAATAACCCACCTGGTGGGGATGGGGGTAGAGGAGATTACTGCCCAGTCCAGAGAGTTCGAGCGCCGCTGGGCAGAGCTTGTTTCTGATATTTCCCCTGATGATCCAGAACGAGCTAAGAAAATCCGCGAGGCAGAAGAGAAGGCGGCGCAGTGGTTTGCCGAGGGGGAGAAGGGCGAGCCGCCGGAGTTCGACTGGCGAGCGATATACTGGGGGATAGAAAGCGAAATAAGAAAACAGAACCCCTGGGCAGGCGCAGGCGATGACTGGCTCTGCGAGCATCTCGAGGAGAAGGTGGGAAGACCCATCTACAAAGAGCTGCGAGCAGAGCTTGAGGCCAAGGAGCAGGGTGCGGCAAAGGCCTGGCTTGAGGCCAAGAAGATTCTTCAGGAAAGGGTTCGTCCGGCGTTGGTGGCGCGCACCCGCGCGTGGCAGAAGCGCCTCAAGGAGCGTGCCCGCGAGATCGAAGCGGAGGTCAAGAAGGTAGACGAGAGCGAGCGCAAGGAGTTCTGGAAGAGCAAGGCCAACGCCGCACTCGAATCGATAATGGTCGAGGCGTTCAGCATGGTGCGCGAGGCGTGCTACCTGCTACTGGGCAATACCTGGGACGTGCGCGGGTTCGAGACCACCTGGGACATGTTTCCCTTCAACGTTCAGATTATCGGCGCTGTGGTGCTTCACGAGGGCAAGATCGCGGAGATGCGCACCGGTGAGGGTAAGACCCTTGCTGCCACCATGCCTCTGTATCTCAACGCGCTCATGGGGCGCGGCGCTCACCTTGTAACTGTCAACGACTACCTTGCGGCGCGCGACTGTGAGTGGATGGGTCCTATCTACACCTACTTCGGTCTCAGTATTGGTGTAATCCAGACCGGCATGAGCCCTGCCGAACGTCAGCCCATGTATGCTCGCGACATCACCTACGGCACAAACAACGAGTTCGGGTTCGATTATCT
>JAYELY010000194.1:0-2636 GCA_034717795.1 Caldifarciminota bacterium | reverse complement strand
TCCTGTATGCCGACCGAGAAAGCGATCCTGTAAATCCCGACGAGCCCGTTCGCAAGAGTGGAGTCAAACACAACCCCCAGGGAATCACAAACCCCTTCCGTAAACAAGACCCCTGAGGTCTCCCAGGTTCTCATCGCCTCGGCCTCAACATCAATCTCAGCCGCGGTAAGGGTACCGGTAAGGAAATGAGCGGCCGCATCCAGAGTAAAGATAAGTCCTTCCAGGAACCCTATCCGGAAGGTCTGTTCGGCAATGGCTTCGCGAAGCTCCGCATCCTTATCGCAAGAAATTGAAACCAAAACAAGCGCTGCAAGCAGCGATGTAACTCTCCTTCTCATAAATTAAGTATAGGCCTATGAATAAAGAAGTCAATTGTTGACAGGAGAAGCCGGGGGTGTATCATCCTGGATGCGTCGATTGATTCCGATACTGGCACTGTTATTTTTTACAAGATGCGGCCCTGAAATAGTTTTCGAGGAAACCAAGTTTGCCCTGGGGACCTGCGTGACCATAAAGGCCTGGGGCGAGCCTGACTCTCTGCTGAAAGGCGCGGTGAACGCCGCGTTTCGAGAGATAGATCGCATCGACAGCCTCTCAAGCGTCTTTTCCACCAGAAGTGCGGTATATCAACTCAACCAGCAGGGCAAGATCGTCTCGGCTGAGCTGGCCGGATTGATTGGCGAAGCACTTGAGGTATCGGCAAAGAGCGGAGGAACGTTCGATCCGACGGTGATGCCTCTGATCCAGATATGGGGGTTTTACGACTCAACAGGGTGCGAACGAAAGGTGCCTTCAGAAAAGGAGATAGAAGAGGTGCTGGCTCTGGTCGACTACAGGATGATTGGGGTCTCAGGCGATACGATAAAACTTGATCTCAAACGGGCTAAAGGTGTTGATCTCTCAGGAATAGCCAAGGGATATGCGGTGGACAGGGCAGTGGAGGTCTTGAGGAGAGAAGGGGTAAAGACCGGCCTTGTAGACGCGGGAGGCGACATCTTCTGCTTTGGCGAACGCAAGGGAGGCTGGCGGATCGGTATACGTAATCCTCGATCGGAAAATCCAAACGATCTCTTGGGTATTGCAACTATCGACTCCGGCGCGGTGGCCACATCGGGCGACTACGAGAATTTTTTTGAACTCGACGGTGTTCGTTACCACCATCTCATTGACCCGGCGACCGGGATGCCTGCACGCGAAGCGATCTCAGCGACTGTCATAGCGCCCACCGCAACTCAGGCGGATGCATGGGCCACGGCGCTTTTCGTAATGGGAGAGAATGGGATAGCCGTACTTGACTCTTTGGATGATCTTGAAGGGATGATCGTTCTTGAAGATGGAGAAGTTATTAAAACAAGGGGATTTCCCGCATTGGATGGACCATGAAAGAGGCGCTTTTCTACGAAAAGATGGGTGAAGGAAAGGTTCGCTGCAAGCTGTGTTTTCACGAGTGCGCATTGAAAGAGGGGCAGCTGGGGTTCTGTCTTGCCAGAAGGAACGTAGATGGGAAGCTTATAGCCGAGACCTACGGCCAATTGGTGGCGGCACACACAGACCCGATTGAGAAGAAGCCTATCTATCACTTCGATCCGGGCAAGGATGTGCTGTCAGTAGCTGGAAACGGCTGCAACCTTGCGTGTCCGTTCTGCCAGAACGCCGAGATCTCCCAGCAGCGCACCAATTCGGAGTTCTGCAGCCCGGAAGACCTCGTTAAGCTGGCCAAAAGATACCGCTCGCCAGGAATCGCCTACACCTACACCGAGCCGCTGGTGTGGTACGAGTACACACTTGACGCATCGAAGATCGCGCACGAAGCGGGTCTCTACAACGTGCTCGTCACCAACGGGATAATCAACGAAGAACCTTTGAAAGAGCTTCTCCCCCACGTTGATGCGGCAAACGTAGACCTCAAGGGAAACGAAGCCTTCTACCGCAAGGTCTTGAAAGGCGACCGGGAGAGTGTGGTCCGAACGATAAGGATGATGCACGATGCAGGCGTCCACGTGGAGCTAACCACGCTGCTTATACCTGGGGGCAACGACTCGGAGGCCGAGGTGGATGAGGTGATTTCATTTATCGAAGGGCTTGACTCCAAGATTCCCCTGCATCTATCGCGCTACTTCCCGCACCACGGATACCCTGCACCGGCAACACCTGTCGATACCATGCTCAGGGCATATGAACAGGCAAAAGCCCGCCTGCCCTACGTCTACCTGGGCAACGTGCTTCTTTCGGAAGGCCAGAACACCCTCTGCCCTGCCTGCGGAGCAACCCTTATAGAAAGGCTGGGATACCGAACCCAGATAACAGGCATCAAGGACAAGCGGTGCGCTTCATGCGACCGCGAGGTTGATATAATCCTGTGAAGAACTGGCTGCGACGCGCAGACGTAATCCTCATCTTAATCCTTGTGATCCTGGGCGCAGGAAGCTGGCTTGCGATTCGCTTTCTCAAGGATCAAAATTCCCCAAGTACTATAAAAATAAGAACTTCGGATGAAAAGTTCGAAATCGCTTTAAAAGATACCCTGCTTACGATACCCGGAGCGCTGGGAGAAACCGAAGTCCGAATCGAAGACGGAAGGGTCTGGGTCACAAGGCCAAGCTGCCCGCAAAAACTCTGCGCAAGGCAGGGAAAGA
>JAYELY010000193.1:9595-13470 GCA_034717795.1 Caldifarciminota bacterium | reverse complement strand
AAAACTATGCCTGGATACACCTGCTGCCAAGAAGCTATGTGTCTTTGGAGCTTGCTTCCCTGGATTCCGAAGAAGAGGTTAAAGAATTGATCGCTATTGCCAATAAGTTAACTGCGACGGAGATTATTGAAGGAAGCCCTGAGCTTCTTGCATCTCTCAAAAGGGGAATAGAAGACGCAAGAAGGGGCAAATTATATCCGGTCGATTCCCTTTTTGAGTAAAACCCCTTCCGAATTTGAAGTAATCGTCACCGAAAATGTCAAAAGTCTGGTCCGGGAAAAATTCGCGAATCTTAAAAATACTATCAAAGGAAAGACGAATGCTCTAAAAACCCATCCTTATGACGCCAGCGTTAGTGAACGGTTAAGATACGATCTCGTTGGGTTACGTACTGTAAAGATCAAAAAGAATTTCTTAATGCTCATTTCCATATGCAAAGAATGTCGCGAGCAGAATAGACAGGAATTTTTGAATTGCAATGGATGTAAGAATCGCTCAGACAACTCTGTTATGATTTTCACAATCGGACCGCATGACGACGTCTATGCAACGGCTAAGAAGTTCCTCAAGAAAAGGCAGATGCCTTCTTAGTCTATAACAACCCAGGGGGTGTTTTTCCCTCCTTCCTAATTTTCGTCGGGGTCCCCAAGAAGGAGCGCAGCTACTTCTTGGGGTGTTTTTCCCGTTCCGCCATTTCTGCGATGAAGCCGGTGTGGAGGTTGCCCTTGAGGAATTCGGGGTCGTCCAAAACCCGCAGGTGGAAAGGCACGGTGGTCTTTATTCCCTCGGTGTAGAACTCTTCCAGGGCGCGCTTCATTCGGGCGATGGCCTCGGTACGGGTCTGGCCCCAGGAGATCACCTTGGCGATGAGCGAATCGTAATACGTTGGAATTACGTAACCTGCAAAGATGTGGGTATCCACCCTGACGCCTGGACCACCTGGCAGGTGCAGGAACTCTATCCTTCCAGCCGAGGGCATGAAATCCCTGTCAGTGTCCTCGGCGTTGATCCGGCACTCGATTGAATGTCCGTTGGGCTTTAAGACGCTGCGGCGGATTCCAAGCCTGGAGCCTTGAGCCACACGGATCTGCTCCTTGAGTAAATCGTAGCCGGTGACCATCTCGGTCACCGGATGCTCGACCTGGATACGGGTGTTCATCTCCATGAAGTAGAAGTTGCCCTTTGGGTCCAGTAGGAACTCGACGGTTCCGGCGCTCTGGTAGGCGATCGCCTTTGCCGCGGCCACAGCTGCGTCACCCATCTTCTTGCGGAGTTCCTCCGAAACGGCTGGTGAAGGCGACTCCTCAATGAGCTTCTGGTGGCGGCGCTGGATGGAGCACTCGCGCTCGGCTAAGTGCACTACCTTGCCGTGCTTATCTGCGATAATCTGTATCTCTACGTGTCGGGGTTTTTCTATGCATTTCTCCAGATACAGCCTGTCGTCACCGAACGCTGCTTTTGACTCGGCTTTTGCCATCTTGTAGCCTGCGTCGAGTTCCTTGCGGTCGCGCGCCAGCCTCATCCCCTTGCCTCCTCCGCCTGCCGCGGCCTTCAGGAGCACGGGATAGCCGAACTCTGCGGCAAGCTTGCGTGCCTCTTCTACGTCCACAAGGTCCTTCCTGGAACCGGGTATCACCGGCACCCCGGCTTTTCGCATGGTCTGTTTTGCAAAGCTCTTGTTGCCCATCTTTGAGATGTTGTCCGCGGTTGGACCGATGAAGACAAGTCCGCACTCGGCAACCATCTGGGCGAAAGCCGCGTTCTCGGCTAAGAACCCGTATCCTGGATGTACGGCGTCGCATCCCGAGACCTCGGCGGCTGAAATGAGTGAGGTGACCTTGAGGTAGCTTTCGGATGACGGGGCAGGCCCTATGCACAAAGCCTCATCTGCCAGGCGTGGGTGAAGGGCGTCGGCGTCCGCCTCTGAGTAAACGGCAACCGTTCCGATCCCCAGCTCCTTGCATGCCCTGATGATGCGGACCGCGATCTCACCCCGGTTTACTACAAGTACCTTGGAGAACATGAACCTAACTCGGCTCTATAAGGAAGAGCTCCTGCCCGTACTCGACCGGGGTTTCGTTTTCGACAAGGATCTCTGCGACCCTGCCTGAGACCTCGGACTCGATCTCGTTCATGAGCTTCATCGCCTCGACGATGCATACGACGGTGCCCGGCTTGAGGGTATCACCCACCTCGACGTATGGTGGTGCGTCAGGTGCAGGGGCGCGGTAGAAGGTTCCGACCATGGGCGATGTGATGGCCACCAGGTTTGCCGCACGTGCGGGCCTGGCCCCCTTGACTTCTTCTGCCGCCGCAGGGGTTGAGGATGCGGGCACTCCTGAGAGGTATGTTGCGGGTGTTACGGGCGTTACGGGTGTTACGGGTTGTCCTGCGACCTTGCTCACCCGGATCTTCTGGCCACGGTTGAACTGAACCTCCACCTCGGCGATGTTGGACTCTTCTACCATCTTTATCAGTTTCTCTACGTCTGAAAGCTTCATGCCGCCTCCTTAGAGTTCCGCAAGCTTTGCGCGCGGCGAGGAGGATAGTATCCTTACGCCGTCGGCTGTAACGTAAACCAGATCCTCTATCCTTACCCCGCCCCAGCCTGGAAGGTATATGCCGGGCTCAACCGTAACCACCGCACCTCCAGGAATCTTGCCCTTGCTGGTAGGTGCGATCCTTAAGCCGTCGTGGGTCTCAAGCCCTACCCCGTGTCCCAGCGCATGGCCGAAGTATTCTCCGTAGCCCGCCTCTTTTATGACGTCCCGGGCCAGGGCGTCGGCTTCTTTGAAGTCCATCCCGGCGCGGATGCCGTCCAATGCGCGCTTTTGGGCGCGAAGCACGATCGAGTATATATCCTTCTGCTTTTTTGAGGCCTTGCCGATCACTATGGTGCGGGTGAGGTCGGCTGAGTATCCTTTCCACTGAGCGCCCAGATCGAAGGTAACCAGATCGTCCTTGCGCAGCTTGCGATCGGTCGGCCTTGCGTGCGGCATTGCCGAGTTCGGTCCTGAGGCAACGATGGATGAAAATGCAGGGGGAAGTCCGGTGTAGCGCTGAAACCGGTAGGCGATCTCTGCGGCAAGCTCACGCTCGGTAACGCCTGGTTTAACGAGATCAAGCACCTCTGCAAGTGTCTTGTCGGTGATTCGTGCCGCCCTGGCAATGAGTGCTACCTCCCCGGAGTCCTTGATGTTACGAAGTTCTTCCACCCAGCCTTTTGCAGGAATCCACTTGAAGCGGCCCGCCTTGCGAAGCTCACTCTTCAGGTGCTCAAGCGATGCAACCGTCATGTGTTCCGCCTCGAATCCGATCCTGGTGATGTTCTTTAACTCGGCGAGTTCTGCAAGCTTGTTTGCGAATCCATTGGTGATGATGTGTATGAGAGCCTTGGTGGTAACCTCGCGCTTTACCTGTTCCTGATAGCGAAAGTCGGTGAAGAAGTGCACCCGTCGGGCGATGAATACGTAGCCGTTCGAGCCGGTGTAGCCGGAAAGGTAGCGCACGTTCTTCAGATTGGTAACAAGAAGCCCGTCAAGGCCTTCCTTCTTGATCCTCGCTTTGATCTTACTGAGTCTTTGTTCCATCCACTTGTTCCTGGAGTTCTTTTATCTTTGCGGCGATCTCCGTGTCGTCCGGCTTCTTTAGCGCCAGCTCCCGGTAGATACGAAGTGCTTCGGTAAGATAGCCCTGGCTCTCGTAGAGTTCTGCCACGCTTCTGGTAGTGAAAGGTGAGGCGGGTTTTGTCTCCTCGGAGAGCACCTTGCGTGCGAGTGGATCGGCAGGATCGAGTGCAGCCAGCTTCTTTGCCGTTACGCCCCGCCCCGCAGCCTCGCGCCTGGTCTCAAGCCCAAGAAGCATCCGCAGTGCAG
>JAYELY010000193.1:4490-9495 GCA_034717795.1 Caldifarciminota bacterium | reverse complement strand
CAGCCGGACGAAGTCCTGGATATTTTTATTCCCGAATGGGATGAGGAGCCGGTGGAGAGCTCTTTCAACTTACGGGTCATGAACCCACCCCCTTATACGCCCAACGACCCAATGTATCCTGATCAGTGGGACAAACCGATTACCGAAACCGACTGGGCATGGAACACTACCAAGGGTGAAGGTGCGATAATAGCGATATTGGATGTCGGTGTTGATACCACTCACGAGGATTTAAAGGACAACCTTTACAGGTGCTACAACAGTGTTGATAACGATTCCAATTATCACGACACTCGCAGTCATGGAACGAGATGCTGCGGTTATGCAGCCGCCAGGATAGACAACAATGTTGGTATCGCAGGTATGGCTGGGGAAGCCTCGCTGATGGTGATACGAATATTCCCTGATGTGGGAGGCGCGCCCACAAGCGTAATCATCAACGCCATCAACTACGCTGTGGATAACGGAGCAAAGGTCATCAGTATGAGTTTTGGTGCTTACGGAAATGTGGGATTAGAATGGACATTAAACAGCGCATGGGACAGAGGTGTTTTCTCATGTGCCGGAGCTGGTAATGACAATAGCGATAACCCTTTCTATCCTGCGGCCTATGAGAAGGTTATGGGTGTGGGAACCACTACTTCTGATGACGAGAGGTACAGTGATTCAAACTACGGGCCTAACGCCCAGATATTCGCACCGTGCGGCCTCACAACCACACCAGGTAACAACTATGGTTCCGGGACGGCAACTTCTTATTCCACCCCCCAAGTGGCGGGTCTCGCAGCGTTGATCTACTCCGCTTATCCCCACGCCAAACCACAGCAGGTATGGGACAACATAATCCAAGGGGCCGACACCATAGACTCGGACGTCGGCCCGATCCTGCGCATGAACTCAAGAAAGGCTGTAGAGAAGGAGATCATAGCCGTTGATGAAGGAAGGCCCGAACCGGCGGCTGTATCCGCACATGGTATCCAGAGCGGCGTGATCCGGTTTGTCTGTGAGCTGTCCGGGCCTTACACCCTGAGAATCTTCGACGTCACCGGCAGCCAGGTTTATGAAACCAATGGGGTAACCGATGCACGGGGAGAGGTTATCTGCAACCCTGACATCGGCCAAGGCGTATACTTCTGGCGGTTCAAGGCATCTGAAGGGACAAGCTCAGGCAAGTTCGTCTACGTGAGGTAATTTTTCTGCCACAAGCGAAACCAAAGCGTTCGCTTGCTGCAGGGTGGATGGTTGCGGCATTTGAGTGTTTTGCCGCCCACATAGGGGATAACTCCGGTATCATCTCGATTCCCTCCTGGAATAACAGCTGGAGGGGTTGACAAACTATGTTTATCTGGGTATAATCGAGTTAAATCAAAACATTACAAAGCGAGGGCGCAGGAGTAAGTTATGCCTGTTGAGGATCCAGAGGCCGGGAAGTTCCTAAAGCAAGCCAGTGTTGCCTTAAAGAAGGGTAAGGTGGACGCGGCACTGAAGTCAGCGATACAAGGGCTTGAGTGTGACCCTGAAGAAAAGGAAGGCGCGGAGCTTAACCGCATAGCCGCCGAGGCTTGTCGTCGTAAGGGACAGCTGGGGCGCGCACTTTCCTATGCAGAAGTGGGCCGTGAGCATGCACACAGGAGCGAAGATTACCGCCTCTCATACAACAGCGCCGTTACTTTGGGTAACATCTATGCTCACATGAACAACTACGAGGCAGCCGACATGGCGTGGAGCGAGGCGCTTACCATGGCCGGGATGTATGGGGATACGCGCCTTGAGGGGCTGGTGCTTTTGAACATGGCCAAGCTTGACCAAAGACGGGGCAACTACGTCCGCGCCCTTGATGCCCTAAAGAAGGTTCGCGCTCGCTTTGAAAAGGTAAACGAGAGGCGTCTACTTGCGGTTTGCTATGGTCACATGGCAGTCTCTTTTATGGAAGCGGAACAAGTGGGGAATGCGATTCGGAGCAGTAAGAAGATTGAGGATTTGGCCAACCGCCTGGGAGACAAAAATCTAAAAGCAATTGCCCATTTCCGCAGGGGTTCAATCCATCTGAAACAGGACGAGTTCCCCAATGCCCTTCCAGAACTCCAAAAGGCAAGCGAACTTTACAGAGAGGTTGGCGACGTCACAAACCTTGCCATGGTTTTATGCCAGCTTGCCACTGTTTATCGGCATCTGGGTGAATTTGACAAGGTGGAGTTGCTGCTGAAGGAGGCTGCTGAATTGGCCGAAGATATTCCTTCCCCGGTACTCACACACGCAATCACCCTGACAACTGCTGAGACGGCTGCATGGAAGGGCGAGAAAGAAACAGCCGCTCAGGGGTATCGAAAGGCGTTCGATCTTGCAGCGGAGATCAACAGCGCGGATCGCTTCCAGAGTTTGCATGAGAGTCTTCGCTCGACTATCAGCAAGGTTGGATTGGATTTGCCCGGGCTCAGACATCTGCTAAAAAGGGCCAACGAAAGCTACCTCCGCCTGGGGCTTAAGCGGGAAGCGGAAGAGACCCAGCGTTGGCTTTCCGAGATTCCCCTGTCAGACTGAAAAAAACCCCTCAAAACAAGGAGTAGGAAATGCAAAAGCGCATAGCTTTGCTTCTTGGTGTAGTCGTGCTTCTTGGGCTTTTTGCAAGCCCTGCCTTGGCCGATTGCACCACGACCGACATCCACAACGCAGTCGCACAATGGGCGAACGTCCCACCCGATCAGGTAACGGCCACCACCCAACTGGACGGCTTGGGAGGTAAATCCTGGCCCGAAGACGCACCGCCTTTAATCAATCAAATCGAACAGATCTGCGGATGCAGTATACCACCGGATGTCTACGACACATTCGAAAGGGTTGAAGACATAGACGATTGGGTAGGCCCCGACGACCTTGAGGAAAACTAGAGCCTTCCCTAAAGCCCTGTGGTGATTTTTTTTGACCGGCCTGCAAGCATAAACATAAAGGAGGCAAAAACAAGACTTAAACAAGATTAACCCAACCATGAAGTCTGTCAGGGACCCGCGCGAAGGTACAGCCTCCGCGCGGCTTTTTAGATACCCAGAACCCGTCAGGCGATCCCGTCTTTCCTCAGATCCGGATAGTTAATTCTGAGTAAACAGAAACAACTCAGGCAGATTATTTTTGAGGAACGTCGCCCCCTTGACAGCGCCTGGAATACCGAATATAGTCAACACGGACCAAGGAGGCAAGATGAGAAGGTGGACAGTTCTCCGTTGGATGCTGGCAGGAGCGGTGATGCTTAGCCTGCTGGTTCCACCGGCTCTTTATGGAGAGGAATCCTGCAACGAGTTCATCGTAAAGACACAAGACGCACAAGCGCTGCGAGATTTCGCCCCAGATCACGACCTTGAGCTTCGCCCGCTGATCACCTATCCCAACCCATCGGCAAAGGTTATTGAACGATTCGGATGCTACTGGCTCGCGTCGGCTCAAAATAGCGAGCGAACTGAAAATCTGCTCCGCAGATTAGAGGACCTGCCCGGGGTGGAGCGCGTCGAACCGAACCTTCTCCAACACATCGAGTTTGCAGAATCCCGATCGGACGCGACACCTGTCCCGCCGGACACGTTTCATCGCCCCTACACCCCGAACGACCCGATGTTTTCAGACCAGTGGGACAAGATGATAACCCAGACAGACTGGGCCTGGAACCTTACGACCGGAAGCCCGGACGTGATCATTGCGATACTCGACACCGGCGCGGACACGGATCATGAGGACCTACAGGCGAACCTTGTGCCGGGATACAACTTCGTCTCGGGTACCAGCGACATCGAGGATGACTACGGACACGGAACCCACGTGTCTGGAATCGCCGCGGCGAAGATAGACAACTCCAAGGGGATAGCCGGGATGGCCGGGAACGCCTCGATTATGCCCATAAAGGTCGCCGACAGCGGCGGGGATTATACGAACGCGGATCTTGCCCAGGGGATTATCTATGCCGCGGAGGAGGGCGCAGATGTCGTCAATATGAGCCTGGGCGGAACCCATTCTCAGGTGCTCGAGGACGCGGTGAACTACGCCTGGGGCCAGGGGCTTTTCTTATGCGCGGCAGCGGGCAACAAGAGGGAGGAAAGATCGGATTACCCCGCGGCCTACGAGCGCGTTGCCTCTGTTGGAGCCACCACATCCGGGGATTCAAGGTGGCAGTACTCGAACTACGGGGAGAGCGTTGCTATCTTTGCCCCGGGCGGGGGTTACGAGGGCATTCTCTCGACCGAGAAAGGCGGCTACTACGGGTGGCGCGACGGGACCTCGATGGCCTGTCCCCAGGTTGCGGGGTTGGCGGCTCTGATAGCGGGCGTGCACCCGGAATACACCAATCAGGACGTATGGGACAAGATGATCGCCTCGGCAGACACCATCCCTTTTAGCCATGAGCTGAGGATAAACTCACGGGTCGCGCTCGACGTGGTTGAGGTTGCTGAGGACAGGAGAAACAGCTTAAAGATTCGCTGCGCTGAAATCCAAAAAGGCCGAATCAGCTTTACCTGTCGCACCAGTGAATCGACGGACTATGATCTTAGAATCTTTGACGTGACAGGCCGGGAGGTCTACGTAAAGCGCGGGCGGATTGCACCGCAGGGACGAATCGAGAGCAATCCTGTGATCCCCCAAGGCGTCTACTTCTGGAAGATTAGGACAGCCGTTGGCACCGGATCGGGAAGGTTCGTTTATCTGCACTAATTACCTTCTAATGGCCGGGGACCCCGAAGAACAGGTGTGCCTGGAGGTGGCGCGGTGAACATTAAAGAAAACATACTTGAGGTTATCGGCAACACACCGATGGTTCATACACCCCACGCCGTCGCTGTGCGACGCCGCTGGGACCCCGAAGAACAGGTGCACCCGAAGGTGGCGCGGTGAACATTAAAGAAAACATACTTGAGGTTATCGGTAACACACCCATGGTGTACCTCAGGAGATTCGGGAATGGCCTGGATGCGACCCTGGCCGCCAAGCTGGAGATGTTCAACCCTTACAGCATCAAGGACCG
>JAYELY010000193.1:0-4390 GCA_034717795.1 Caldifarciminota bacterium | reverse complement strand
CATCGCCAGATGGGAACCAGCCCCGGGTTCGTGCCCAAGATTCTCAAACGAGAGCTTCTGGACGAGGTGATCACCGTGTCCGAGGAGGATTCCTTTGCCGCCTGCCGGGAGTTGGCCCGCACCGAGGGGATCCTAGCCGGGATCACATCAGGGATGACAGCATTTGCGGCGCGAAAACTCGCCAGACGTCCTGACAACAAGGGCAAGCTGATCGTCTGCGTCTTCGCCGACACCGGCGAGCGCTACCTGAGCGTCGAAGGGCTGTATTGACGCCCTTTTCGCCCTGCAGGCACTTGTGCCCTTTAGGGTAAAAGATCGCAATGGAAAGCGTAGGGGCCGACCTTTAGGTCGGCCCGGACGATATATCCAAAATTGATGAAGCACGTCGTTTCGCTCTTTTCTCACATCGTTTATCCGTTTATATAGATTGAAATCCACCAAATCAATCATTAAACCCGCCTCCAATGCATCATAAAATCTGAGATGTTTGCAAAACTTCTCGAGTTCTTTCATCTCCTTCCTGCTAAGTTCCTTATCGGCTTTCATCCACATGATCTTCACAAAGACAAGCCACTTGAGCAGGTTCTCGATGAAGCTGTACATCAGGACTATCGACGGGTTGACAAACCGTAATCAGCGCTATAATCCTAATAGAATCTCAAGACAGCTCGCTTCGACGAGCGAGAGGAGGCGAACCATAAACAAAACCGTGCAATAAGAACCAACTTAGAGTTGGCGGATTACGATCAACCTTAGGAGGAGATGCAAAATGAGAAAATCATGTTTCCCGTGGCTATGTTTTGCCGCATTGCTGCTGCTTGTTACAGCGGCAGGATTAAGTGCATTTGAGCCGATGCGCGGGTACTGCCCTGAGACCCCGTACGACCCGACCATCTGGGACGGCAAGGCGACCGACTGGGAGGAGTGGGCCTGGGCCGGCAGGTTCCCGAACTGGTTCAACGACGGCACCTACCCCAACGCCGGTTTCTTCTATCACGAACACAAACACGGATGGCAGGCGGTAAGCTCCTCAGGGCATACGGCATTCTATCCGGGTGTCGTCTACTTCCTGGCCCATGACATCGAGGGAGAGCCGCCGCCAAGCGATCTTTCGATGTTCCGGCAGAGAGATGAAAACGACTGGAACGTTGCCGAGTACACGTTCCAGGATATAAACGTAAAGGCCTGGGTATTCGGCGGCGACGACGCCGAGGTAGACACGGCATGGATAAAGCTCTCCGACGGACTCCAAAACAGCCATCTTATCCCTGAAGTCGGCGGTAACAACCTCATAAACGACGCTGAAACGAGCTACATAGTGAGGGTCTATGACGATCCGACCACGGACGTGCACTGGTTTCCCGGCGATCCCGAGCCAGGCGATCCTGGCTGGGACTGGTCTGACTACTATGGGGTATTCGGAAGCTACGGGTTCAACAACTCGTTCTTCACCACCGGCCTGGATCCACGAGCAGGATACGAAGGCTCAAACGAGGTCTACGAGTGGGCGTTCTACTGGGGACATCCAGGCGACGAGACTCATCCCGAGCCAGACACGGTATTCCTGCCGCAGGGCCCTGCCCCGCCGGTTCTGGATTCGTTGGACATACTGGTAGTGGTCATCGATCCTCCCAAGGATACCATCGTCTACATCGCCCCCAACTGGTGGATACACTTCTGGCCGCCCATCGAGTGGCCGCTGTATAAGGTGGACTGCTTCCCCTCCCAGGATGTATTCATCGCTCACGATGATACGGTGGAGGTCAACTACTATATCCGCAACATGGGGCTGGAACCCGACAACTACACAGCGACAACTAGCGACACCAAGCACTGGTGGCTGGAACCCGCCGACTACAACTTCTCGCTGGCAAGCGAGGATTGGATAATCCTTCCGGTCAGGGTAGCGTTGTACCTCGACTGCCTGGCTGTGATGCAGCAAGAGATAGTGGATACTGTGATTATGACCGTGCGGTCCCAGGGTGATCCCGGGGTAGTCGAGGCCGGTTCCCTGACCGTAACCCTTGAACCTGTGGGTATAGCCGAGTCGGGCGTTACCCCGACCAGTTACCGGCTCGCCCAGACCTCCCCCAATCCGTTCGCATCTTTAACCGCCATTCCCTACCAGATTCCACAAGAAAGCGAGGTCAGTCTCGTGATCTACGACGCTGCCGGTCGAGTGGTGCGAACCCTGGTAGACGAAAACAGAAAGGCTGGGTATCACACCGCTTACTGGGACGGTCGCAACGACGCAGACGACGAAGTTCCGACCGGGGTTTACTTCTGTCGGTTCCGTGCAGGTGATTACACGGCGACGCAGAAGATGATCCTTCTTAAATGATGCTCCCTTTCTCCTTCAGAGAAAGGATCGCAAGGGAAAACGCAGAGGCCGACCGCGAGGTCGGCCTTATTCATTAAATCTGATCCCCATTTTGTTCCCCCTTAATGAGGGGGACTTTCTTGCCTCCCTTTTTGGCAATCCTGCCGCTTCGCGTAAGGGAGGTGGCCGAAGGTCGGAGGGATTAATAACCTCTCTATTCGGAATCCCCGGTAGTTACAACGTAACTTCGTGGGGTGCATACCCGGGGTCCCCGCGTCGATCACGAAGTGATCGCGTGGGGCGTATACCCGGGGTCCCCGCGTCGATCACGAAGTGATCGCGTGGGGCGTATATCCGGGGTCCACAAGCGGTTACGGAGTAACCGTTTGGGGTGCTAAAACGTAGTCCCGCTCGCCCAGTTGAAGTCCGCAACAAGCACCGGAGGAAGCATCATCAAACCGCCGCGGCGCTCAGGTGTCCCGAACGAGAGAGGATTGCGAAGAAATCGCATGGGCGAGTCGTTGAACCGCATGTGCTTTACCGCGTGCTTTATCTTGCCTCCCTCTATCAAAAACAGCCCGTCCCGGCTGGTGCCGGTAAGTATCAGCTCCATCGGGTTCACGTACCGGATGTACCACAGGTGCATGACCAGAAGCCCCCGGTCTATGCGCTTGATCATCTGGTCAAGGCTCCTGGTGCCGCCGACCATGGAGAAGTTAAACGAGGGCGAGACGAGCCGTATGCGCTGCTTTTTCGCCCAGTAGCGCATGGCCCACAGGTTGGTCAAGACCCCCTCCTGGATGAATGCCGCCTCCTTGCGAGCCACACCGTCGTTGTAGAAATCGATAGGGTTCCCTGGATTCGTCGGGTTCTGCGGGTCTGCGACCATCGAGATCTTCTTTGAAAGGATCTTCTTGTCGAGCTTGCCTGCAAAGAAGCTTCTGCCTTCGTCTGCCGCGCGCCGATCCATCTGGTAGACAACGAACGGCATCATCTCGCCCAGCGCGCGTGCGGTGAAGAGTGTCTTGTAGCGGCCGGGCTTGATCTGCTTTGGGTTTTTGCCCATCTCAGCGGTGCGAAACGCCTCGATGGCCAGCGCCTGGGGATTGATCTTTGCCACGTTCTCCTCCTCGGCAACCGCCGAGCCAGTCGAGTCGTCGGTTTGCGCGGTGATGGAGAACTCGGCCTGGGTCCAGCGGTGCTCTGCCGCTAGCCCTTTGGTGTTGGCCACCAACAGGGCGTAATCCCCTGAGCGGTAGATACCGGCCGCTTTCATCTTGCGCGACGCGGCCTCCGCGGTTATCTCTCGGATAACCCTGGCCTTGGCGTCCACAGGCAGCTCGGCGGTCCGAGGAAAGAAACGTTCTACCTTCAGATAGTGTTGCTTGCCGGGAAGTGTTATGAACTCAGGATCCTTGGGTGATGCCGTGGCGGCGGCCTCGGCCTTGCGCAGTGCAGAAAGTACGCCTCTCGAGGAGACATCCGAGGTCTCAGCCTGGCCACTGCGACGCTCATGGCAAACTTTAACGTAGAGATTTATGCGGTGACGGGTGGTGTTCTGGGTGATGCGGTTCTCGGCAAAGCGGGACAGATTCTCGTTCTCAACCTGAAGCAGTATGCTCGCCTCTTGGGTCTTCTTCTGCTTAGCTATCCGTTTTATGGTCTCTTTAAGCCAGTCGATATTCATTTCTTCCCCCGTAAAACCTTGATTTTTCTAACCCTGATCCACGGGCCGCCGTTTGTCATCTGGGCCGCCTGCATGGGTTCGCCCTTGCCGCAGGTTCTAAAGCCCCTGGCCTCCCAGTATTTCCTGCCGCTGATGCAGTCAACAGCACCCCAGAACTCCGGCGTAATCGAGGTGTATATCACGTCGCGCAGCATCCTCGTCTTCTTGCCGTTGCGGATCTCGTAGAACAGGTCGCCGCCGAACTGGAAGTTGAGCCGGCGCTGATCTATTGACCAGCTGCCCCGGCCCTCGATCCACACCCCATTCTTTACGTCCGCGGCAAGATCATCAGGGGAGATGCTTTTTGGACTGGGCATGAGCGAGAGGTTTGGGATGCGGTTGAT
>JAYELY010000192.1:0-2639 GCA_034717795.1 Caldifarciminota bacterium | reverse complement strand
AGTAAACGAAGAGGCTGAGATCGTGGAGATAAGGGGCGGACGGGGTATGCAGGGCAGACTGAGGGCATTGGGGTTGGCTGAGGGACAGCGTGTGAAGAAGCTGTCGGGTGTGGGATTCGGTGGACCAGTGATCCTGCTGGTCAATCGTGCCCAGGTGGCAATCGGGCGAGGCATGGCACGAAGAATAATAGTCCGTACCAACCACACCAATGGCTGAAACTTGTCACGGAGTTACCGCTAAGAAAGCCAACCGCGTATCTGCGGACATCCTGCTTGTTGGTCAGCCCAACGTTGGCAAGAGCGTTTTGTTCTCGCGCATGACCGGCATACGCACCATCGTCTCCAACTATCCGGGAACCACAGTCGGCTACACCCAGGGCAGGATGCGGTTTGCAAATGACAATTACGACGTGGTGGACGCGCCCGGCACCTACTCGCTTGAGCCTTTGGACGACGCGGCAAAGGTGGCCGTTGATCTGATTGACGACGCAAAAAGGATAATCAACGTGGTGGACGCCACCCATCTGGAGCGTCACCTGACCCTGACACTTGAGCTTTTGGCACAGGGCAAGCCGATGGTTATCGCTTTGAACATGTCGGACGAGGTCCGGCACAAGGGGATAGAGATAGATGTAGCCAAGCTGGCCGAGCGGTTGGGTGTGCCGGTTATCCCCACGGTTGCAAGAACTGGTGAGGGTGTCAAGCGATTGATTCTCGCAGCGCTGTC
This sequence comes from Caldifarciminota bacterium, assembly GCA_034717795.1. GTDB lineage: Bacteria > Hydrothermota > Tepidihabitantia > B3-TA06 > B3-TA06 > B3-TA06. The sequence goes on along the minus strand of JAYELY010000192.1, from coordinate 1,912 downwards.
CCTGGATATTGACAAACGGGAAGATTTGAGAAAAGGGAAAAAGAAAGGTGTTACGGGTGTTACGGGTCATCCGCACATCGCTCATCATCCTGCCGGAAACCACACTAAAGGACACAAGCACATCCCCGAAGAAAAAGTATGGGGCAAGGTGGGCAAGATAGTGGACGAGGTCCAGGTTCTGCATCATCATCACCACACCTTTGGCCAAAGGCTGGAGGACGCAAGCGTGCACCCTGTATGGGGCGGTCTGGTGGCGATAGCAGTGCTTGCCGTCTCCTTTATTTTGATAAGGATGATCGGCGAGTTCCTGATAGGCGGCGGTATCGGGATCGTAGGAAATCCATGGGTCGAGCTCCCTTTCGGCACCGAGAAGTTGTTCGACGTTGCGTGGAAACCTGTGATGATGAAGCTCTCCGGGTTGCTGGGACAGGGTTCTTTCCTGCACAATCTATTTATCGGCCAGCTCATCGGCGGCCAGATAGACTTCATGCAATCGTTCGGGATACTGACTTCCGGTCTGTTTATTCCGTTGGGAGCGGTGCTTCCATACATCGTAAGCTTTTACTTCGTACTGGGGATATTGGAGGATACAGGTTATCTGCCCAGATTGGCGGTGTTTTTAGATAACGTCATGCACCGGCTGGGCCTGCACGGGTATGCGATAATTCCGACTCTTTTAGGGCTGGGCTGCAACGTGCCCGGGGTGATGGCGACAAGGATTCTGGAGACAAAGCGGCAGCGGTTCATAACCGCTACGTTGATCTCCATAGCCGTGCCCTGCGCCGCTCTTCAGGCGATGATCATCGGCCTGGTCGGTGAGCGCGGGTTATGGCCGGTGGCTCTGATCTACGGCATCCTTTTCGTGGTGTGGATTGGCATCGGGTTGATCCTGCGGTTCACCTCCAAGGAGTTCAGACCGGAATTATTGATAGAGATCCCTCCCTACCGGGCACCTTCCTGGCGCGCACTCGGCTCCAAGCTGTGGATGCGGGTAGTCGGTTTCTTGAAAGAAGCATTGCCAGTGGTGCTGGGGGCGGTGGTTGTTGTTAACCTTCTCTATCAATTCAACGTATTCGAATATGTGGCAAGGGCTACCGCACCTGTGGTGAGTTTCCTCTGGGGCCTGCCCAAGGAGGCGATCGTTCCTCTGCTGGTAGGGATACTAAGGAAAGACGTGGCTATCGGCATGTTCGCTCCATTGAATCTGACAATCAAGCAGTTGGTGATAGGAAGTGTTGTCTTATCCATGTTCTTCCCCTGCATCGCCACCTTCGTTATCTTGTTCCGCGAATTGGGCCTGAAGGACGCGCTGAAATCCATAGGCATCATGCTGGCCGCGGTGATTGTCGTTGGCGCTGCCATAAACCTCCTCTGGTTTTAACTTAGAGATAATTGGTCATGGAAGATGGATTACCGCAAATCAAAAGTTAGTCTTGGCTAAGATGTTGAGGGTAGACTAAGTCAGGTGACGAAGGAATTGCGGGAAAGATTAAAACACACTAGGAGGAAAAATGAGCAACGAATCCATAAGGATGGTTAAATCAAAGGGTTTACCTGTTGAAATCCAAGCGGCATCAGCGCTTATCCTTATCCAGATTGCGCACAAGTTCGTGGCTGAGATACAGGGCGCCATAAAGATGGAAAAGACCATCCTCGTTATCGGTATCCTGGTTCTGGCAGCCGCCTACGTCCTGGCGCTCGTTCTGGGTATTGCCCGCGTCCGCTGGGGCTTCATCATCGGAATCGTGCTTGGAGCCGAGATCGTCCTCCAGCCTATAATCTTCCATGTTATCCGTCCTGTTCCTGCAGACCCGCCCTACTACATCCTCTTCCCTATCCTGCAGGGAATCCTCGTTATCTACTTCTGCTGGCAGGCTTACCGCACGCTGGGCCGAGAAAAACGGGGTAGCTT
>JAYELY010000191.1:0-2656 GCA_034717795.1 Caldifarciminota bacterium | reverse complement strand
TGGTTAAAAACCCCAATCCGCTGTAAAGAACCCGGCCTTTATGACCCCGCCCCAGCCTTTGTCCGAGACTTCCTTTGACCAGATAACGTAGTCGGGCAGGCCAGCGCCTGAATACAGGGTGGAGAAGTAGCCTGAAAGTTTTAAGCCTTCGAAGCCGATGCCCTCGCGCACCAGAACTTTTTTGTCATGGTTCAACGGGTTGCGGTAGACAAACAGGGACGCGGTTGCTTCAGGAGGAAGGATTTCATCCGCGAACACGAATCGTCCGTCTTCAATCCTTATCGGCAGACTCTTTTCGATCCCTGCAGTAACCGCGTTCTGCTCCGCGTTGCCGTAAAGGATCATGTTGTAAGCCTCGATCATCTCGTCGGTTACGGCTGAATCCGGTACTATCCGTACCCTGCCGTTCGCGCGTACCCACCACGCCTGCGCCTCCGAGCGTGCCATTGAGAATAAACGAGCGGTAGCAGCTGAATCTCCCATTGTTCCGTAAACCAGGATGAAAGGTTCGTAGTACGCACCCTTGATCGGCGGATGGGGGAGGGGATAGGTCTTGGATGTGGCCTTATGCCAGCCGTTTTTCCCGGTCTCGAAGGCCATCGAGTCAACATTGGGGGTAACCGATAAGGTCGCGTCGTCTATCTGGACGTTGAAGGTCTTCCCGATCATATCGTCTTCCAACTTGAGGGCAAAACGGTTCATATTGGTGGTTTTGATTTTGAAACCGCTATCCTCAACCCAGCCTTCGATAATCGCGTCCTGGTAACGATCTTCAACGGCATGGATAGATAGCCAGTAGGCTCCGGTTTCCTGCGTGAGGTCCGCGCTGCGGTAGTAAACGTGTTCAGGGTATGGATCGCGGACCTGCTCCTGCATGAACTCCATCATATCCGGCCAGTTCACGCAAGCCACCCCGTCGTCAGACCACCAGTGGGGTTTCTCAGGCACCTCCTCGTAGCGATAGCTGAATCCCAGTTGAGCGAGCCGCTTTGCGTAAAGCCTTGCCTGGAACGCGGGCACGTTGTCATCGGCGCCGCCCTGCAGGATGTAGATCGGCAGGTTGGATGCGTTCTCCACCCGGGCAAGCTGGTTGTCGGTGCGCAGGGCGTGATTGCGAACCGCCAGCTGCCAGGGCTCGGCGTAGATTGCAGATTTCTGCCACGTCCAGGGAACGTAGAGTTCGTGGTTTGTCCAGCCCGCGCCCGGTGATGCCGACGCGAAGAGGTCGGGATGCGTAAGCCCCACGTGCCAGACCCCGTGCCCGCCCATCGAGTGACCGGTCAGATGAATTCGATTCTCGTCTATGGGGTATCGTTCTCTGACATGCCCTAACACCTCAAGCGCGTCAAGCCTGCCCCAGTCCTGCCAGTCGAATCCGAATCGGCGGCGGTTGGTGGGCGACACCACGAACGCCCAGTCCTTCTGAGTATAGGCCCCCACCAGGCCGATGGCTTCGACCCCAGCGCCGTGCAGGGAGAAGATCAATGGATACTTCTTTGAAGGATCGTAATTTTCCGGCGGCATTATCCCGTAGTACTGCACCGAGTTGTCTATCTTGGAGATGAAGGTCTCCTTGCGCGACTGATCCGGTTTTCTGCAGCGCAGCTTGAGGGTTGCCTCGGTTCGACCGTTTTTCCAGACTACTGTCACCGGCAGCATCAGGGTATCGCCTGGGACTGAGTCAGGAAGGAGGGCGCCGAGCGAGAACTTAAACGGAGCCTTATAAAAGCTCATGGGTGCTACAGGAGGCAGATCAAAGGTATCCGAAACGAATCCATCTCCGCCGACTACCAGCTTTACATCCTCCAGCCAATCTTCCGTACCGTTGGAGATGGGAAAGGCGGCAAGGAACGGGCCTGTGGAATCGGCATATACCAGATCAGGCAGGGTGGCGTCTTTTGTAATCAGCCGCACATCATTATCCACCGGGACAAGCTTGAAGAATACCCTGTCGTCGCCTGCGCCGCCCAGGCGAACCAAGATTTTATTCACTCCTTTTTCGAGCACTACCGGCACCTCTACGTATCCGTGGCCGTAGATGTCGCCCGCATAGCTTTGTTTGTTTATTGAAAATCCGCAGCGCTTGGCTATGGCCAGGGCGCGTGAACGCTCCGGTATCTCGATTTCCACACAGGCGTAGCCTGAGTTGAAAAGGGCTGAGATTCCGTAAAAATCCTGCAGGGTATCCCACTTCACGTTTGGATAGTTGGTGGTTAGCCATCCGGTGGAATCTACCTCAACCTTCTCCCAGAAGACCCATCCGCCGGTGGCTAATACTGAAAACAAGCTGTCGCCCTCTTCGGGAACGTAGCCGGTGTCGTCCGGCAGGTTGCGCCAGCTTCCCTCGCGCACCCCGGATAAAAAAGGCCCGCATACCAGATACTCCTGCGGGAATATGGTATCCTGGATCGAGGGAAGGGAAGTAAGCAAACTCAAAATCAAAAGCATTCATGCCTCCTTGGGGTTTTATTTGGGTGATGCTAAGCACCAGGGGAGAAAAGTCAAGGGATTGATTAAATCACTTCGGATTGTTTCACATATGAGATCGCCACGCTCCCTAAGGTCGCTCGCGATGACGTTTTCTGTAGGGGCACGGCATGCCGTGCCCCTACAACCCTAAGCGAGTCTAAAGACTCACGCTACTCTTTCCAAAAGG
>JAYELY010000190.1:0-2659 GCA_034717795.1 Caldifarciminota bacterium | reverse complement strand
CTTGACTTGTTTTTCTTTCTCTGCTATTATCCGACATAGCGGATCCTCCTTTTGTTTTCTTTCCCTGATTATACCTATCAGGGCAGGATCCGCTATCTAATTTTCAACAGCCAACGGGACATCCTCTCTCACGGAAAGGGAAAGATGGAGATAAGAAATGAGAGCCACTATCGCAAAGTATCGGGGGCTGTGTCGAAGACAGGTTATATCAGGTTATCGAGCCTAGGACATGCATATTCGTTGTTAACTGAACTTGGAATGAAAATAACATTCAAGGTTGACGACACCAGAAGTTTAACAGGGAAACCAGCAGGTATCGATGCTAAATATTTCTTAGCTCCGGAAGGGGCCCCAAGAAAAAATATAGTCATTGATTTTACACCCCAGTACGATATCTACAAAGAGAAACCCGATGAAAGAAAAGAAATGTTTATACGTTTACGGAAAGCTATTTGGCATGAGGTAATGGAACTTGCGCTTATAACAATCAATACATGGGTATTCAATAATCCTGAAGATACAAGTAAGATTGGGCTGGCGAACGCTTTTGCCCATAAACATGTAAAGAATCAGGAAAACTCAGGTTTCTTCTTCCCCTGGACAGGGGATAAGATTTCGTCACCGGGGCAAGGTGCCAAAAAGCTGGCCCTAAGCCTTCCCAGAGGACCGATCAAGGAGTTCAAGATTACCTGCGCGGCACGGCTTACCGGAACGATCAAGGACTACAAGGGCATGGTTGTTGAAAAGTTGGATGTCCCACCAGGCAAGACCTTTGTTTGGGGTCCAAAGGCGGAACCGGGCGAGTACTGGCTGGATGCCGTCTTCGGCTACCAGGTTATTAAAAATCAACGGCTGGAGTTGCTGCCTGGCAAATCTCTTAGCCTGAAGGCAGAATTCAAAAGGGACCAGTTCGGTGACCTGCATATCGTAACGGAGTATAAGAACTGGCCGCGTAATAAAAAGATGAGGGTTCGGATAGTCAACTCATCAGACAGTGAGTTGTACAGCGAAGAAACCGAAAAGGCTGACGGCAAGATAGTCTGGGGTAAAAGCTTCGGCTTCAAGAGAGAAGGTTATAAGGTTGAGGCTTACGTCCGTGGTTCTGGGGATCGTTTCCTTGCGGATTTGCTGAAGAAAGGGGAATTGGTCAAACCCAAGGAGATAAAGCTCGATTTCGGTTCGCGTTGGGAAGTTGAGTTTCCCAAAGGGAAAATCCGTATCAGATACAGAGACTGGCACGGTTATTTTGTTTGCATGATTTTTGATCCTTCAGGGAAAAAAGTGGGAGAGTTCAGGAAATCAGATAAATCGGGTAACATAGAATGGGGAGGAAGCACTCACATAGATGCAGGTTTATATTTTGTTAAGGCGATTCTAGATAAAGGAGTCCATGAGATAAAAAAGGCGATACTTCTTAAGTAACAGTACTTTTCCGAGAACGATCTGTCGATGAACCGTCGAAGGAGGTGTCATCGGGGCGAATTGGGCGGCTTGACAAGCCTTCTTCCATCCCTACAATAGTTCACAAGGAGCGGTGATGAAGAACGTGTTTAAACAGATAACGATCCTGTGCCTTATCGTCCTTGCGGGGTCAGTCATCTTCTGCAAGAAGAAGGCGGAGGAAGAGCCTGAGCCGCGCTGGCTGCGTGTCTACCACGACGGTGAGTTCGAGGATTCCATCAACGTCACCGGCTGGGAAGAGGGCGAGGATGCGGTGCTTCTGGGTGAGCCATTCTATCGCTACCCTTGGCAAGGAGAGGATAGCATCCGATACTACATCGGCTATGAGGATGAAATCTGGGTCTTAAAAGTGGAAGGCAAGACGGTAGGGTTAGACCTGGCATCCCTTGACTACCACGAAGTTTCTAAGTTAGCTAATCGCAAGCAGATCATATCCGTTCGCGATCATGGCTTAGATACGAACAAGTTGAAGCTATTCCCTAATCTAAGGATGTTGACGTTGGAGTTGTCAGGTTACGCGCTTAGAAAGAATCCACTTCTTTTTGAAGAGCTTAGAAAACTTCCCGACCGGGTTGAAGTTTACCTGTTCATTGACACCGGCTGGTGGTGGGAGCCACGCGAGTGTGACGTCACCGACGAGCAACTTGAGAGGCTGGCGGGTTTAAGTAATCTAAGGGAGTTACGCCTTTCATCCCACAAGATCACCGACACAGGGTTTCATTCAATCGCGACCCTAAAGAATCTGCGAATGTTGAGTATAAGAGGCGCGAGCTTTACCAATAAGGGCATTGAGGCTTTGTCTCATCTTACCGAGCTGAGGGAATTACGTATCTCATCGTCTTCTATCACCAGTTCCGGGTTACGCCACATTGCAACTTTTAGCCATCTCAGGATACTTGGTCTGCACGGCAAAAGGATTACAGATAGAGGATTGAGGTATTTGCAGAGTCTCACCAATTTGCGGGAGTTGGATTTGCGTTCAACCTCTATCGTGGGTTGGGGTCTTAGATATCTTGATGGTCTAGCCAACCTGAGGAGTTTGGATTTAAGCGGCACAAAGGTGGGCAATCTCGGACTCAAATACCTCAAAGGCCCGGCCGGCCTCAGGGAGGTGAATCTTTCCGACACCAAGGTGACCTCTTCTGGAAGGATAGCGTTGGAAAAGAGGCTGCCCGACTGCCGTCAGAATTGATTATTC
>JAYELY010000189.1:0-2683 GCA_034717795.1 Caldifarciminota bacterium | reverse complement strand
CTGCGCCTGTGACCTTGGGCAAGCGATCAAGCTCGCGCTCCAGGCGTTCGGCAAAATGCTCGGAAGCGATTCCCATCTCCGATAGAATCTGCGGCACAAGTCCCTGCTGTTGCGTGAGCAGCCCGAAAAGCAGGTGGTGCGCGTCGAACTCGGTGTGCTGGAAGCGAGTTAAGGACTCCTGAGCCAGCCCCAGCGCTTCCTGCGCCCTCTGGGTGAAACGGTCTAATCTCATAACAACTAACAGTTTAGCACACTTATGGGGATTTGTCAATAGAAAAGAACCCTTCCTCACAGGGATTTATGAGGCTTTTCCGGGTCAAAAAAGGTGGACAAAAACTACCCGAAAGCTGGTCAAATACTGGACATCCAGACCGGGCAAAGCTCCCCAAAAGCTGGACAAAAGGTGGACAAATAACAGCTCACAGCGGACAGCTCACAGCTGATGGCAGGGGGCGCGACTGCGTCGCAATCCGGTGCAAAAGTCAAAATGAAGGGGAAGCTCACGGCGAACAGCTCACAGCGAACAGCTGACGCCAGGGGCACGCTGAGGTCTGCCCGTTTAATTATTCGGGCTGACCTGATACCCTATGGGATAAAAATATCCCAAGGGGCACACTGAGGTCAGCCCCTACGAACTAGTGCAACGCCGCAAGGAATACCTGGTACAACTCGTCATCCTGAGAACTGAAGGCCGTAGGCCGGAAGGACGTGAGGATCTCATGGCACTGCATTCAAACACAGGATAGACGCCACAGATCATAGGTTAGTGCTATGAGATCGCCACGGGAGCTGGAAGCTCCCTCGCGACGACAGGGATGGGCAAATACGCGGGTTTATTCCGAGGGTTTCTTATCACCCCATGCCGTTACTTCGCAACTTTGCGGGAACCCCGAACTACCTGATCAGGATAACCTTTCGGACTGATACCTCCTTATCAGTAAGCACAATGAAGTAGACGCCAGGCCCGTAACACCCGTAACACTCGCCCCAGGTGATGGTGCCTTGCGTTAGGTCTGAGTGCAGTTCATCCACCTTGCGGCCTGCGGCGTCAAAAATGGAAGCGGAGAAACCATGTGGGCAGTTGGAGTAGCGCAGCACGATTTGACGTCCGACCGAAGCTGTAATCTGCCAGTCTGTGTGTGTTACGGGTGTTGTGGGTACGGGCGGCTCCTCATTGACGTCTACTATCCAGATATAGCCGTCAGGATCGGCCTTGATGAGATAGAAACAATCACCGTCCACCCCGGCGGCGAGATAGCCGCCGTCGGAGGCCTGGGTTACGTAGTGTCCGTAAACATCGCCCGGCCAATCCATTCCGTATCCGGAGTGGTGGCGAGTCCACAACATATCCCCGTCGGCGTTCGTTTTCAAAAACATCCAGGGGTAGCCGGTCACGATGTAACCGCCATCTGTGGTCTGTTCCGCCCAGAAGGGGATTCGTTCCAAAAGCATATACCCGGCAAAATACTCCTTGTTCCATTGGACTTCTCCAGTAGGATCGGCTTTTATCAACAAAAGATCGTGGGCGGGGAGGGTGTCGGTGAGTTCTACCCTGCCGCCCACTATGATGAATCCACCGTCTTGAGTTTCCTGGATGGAGTACCCTCGATAATTGTGATGGATGTCATCACCGTAGGTGTTTTCCCAGATGACTTCACCATCCGAATTTAGCTTCATCCACCATAGCTTGCCGCCAAGATAACTCTCTGATAATCCGTAAGTTCCAGCAACCACGTAGTTTCCATTAGAGGTCTCGCGAATGCAGTACCCCTGGTCGTTACCGCTTTCATGTCCATAGGTGCGGGTCCAGATGGTATCGCCCACCGAGTCGGTTTTTACAAGCAGCAGATCATGCACGAGTTCCCCTTGACGGTAAAAGCTCTGTCCGGCGATAACGTAGCCGCCGTCCGAGGTCGGGGTCACGGAATAACCCTCACCTGAAATGTCAATATCGCGATTGTCCCACAGTACCTCGCCTTCCAAATCCGTTTTCACCAGCATCACGTGAGGGCCGCCGCTGTCGGTATAATCAGGAACGTACCCGGCTATGATGAAACCATCCTCAATCTTCTGGATGGAGCGTCCTACTCCGGGGATGTCCTCGTGGGTTCTCATCCAAAGGGTTTCGGCAGGCCAGGTGGGCCAGGGCGCGGTCTTGATCATAAACAGATTGTACATGAAACCGTACTCATCCGTTACCGATCCCACCGCCACGTAGCCGTCCGAGACCTCCACCACGCAGTATCCGACAGAACCTTCTCCGCCGCAGGATACCTCAAAACCACTGGGGCACGCGTATATTATTCGGGGGATGCCCGCTGCCATAAACAACGCCAAAACACACGTAAATCGTTTCATTGATCCCTCCTTGTCGGTTCTCCGACATCTAGATTAACCTATAATTATACTAAAGAGATCGGCCTAGATGTCAAGGGAGCAGGGGCCCTCCACCCGGTTGCACAAATGTATAGGCGGGACGCGTTATAATCTTAGAAACAGGAACGTGAGTTCCAAGCGACAATAGAAATGTCCCGAAGGGACAAAGGTGTGTTACGGGTTACCGCGCCTTGCGTTTGGCTGCAGGCTTGCGGAACCTGGGCGGCTTGCCGTTGGTGATGGTCTCGGTGCCTATCACGCACTCAACGTATCCTTTCTTCTTGCGGTCGGGCAGCTCGAACATGAT
>JAYELY010000188.1:2978-13708 GCA_034717795.1 Caldifarciminota bacterium | reverse complement strand
CTGAGGCCTATCCGAAAGATACTAAAGAAGGCAAAACGTCAGGGACAGTGAGCCAAAGGTCGCAGGAAAAACAACTGCCTGGGTTGATTAAGGATATTGCCGTCGTCCTGAATTGATAAGGCGGCGCTTGACAACTCAAGGAGCAGGTAGAAGGTTCTCCATAGACTAAGGAGGAATACGATGAAAATCAATCGGTTTTTGAATAGAACCAGGCTTGCATTCTTTCCCCTGATTGCGTGTTTGTTCGTATTGTTTTGCGTCTCAAAGGCTTCGGGAAGCGAAAAGGAAACTTCGTTCTGGCGCCTTTGTCTGAATGGTAACTACTCGGCGGCGGCTACAGTTGGAACAGAGTTAGGTGCGAAGATACCCCCCTACTACGTCTTGGCAGCAGTTTGTTATCAAAACATGGGGGATTATTATAAGGAATCTTTGATGCAGCACCAGTATTCAAAGTGTGCAGTAGAGATCTCCAAACTGGCGGATATACTTGACATTCAGGAGAAAACCAATAAGGACAACTCCCAGATTTATTTTATCAGGGGGGTTCTCGCAGGCATGTATCCAGGCAGCTCGTCTGAAACCCCTCGTTACTACTTTGAGAAGTCTATAAAACTGGATGGGAAGAACCCGTATCCGCTAAACTACCTGGTCATGGTGGATATTGCAGAGGGCAGATTTGAGGATGGCGCGGCGAACGCAGAGAAGGCAATCGAGCTTAAACCTGACTATGCCCCTGCCTATGTCAATTTGGCTGGTGCTTACTGGAGGATGGAGAAGAAGGATAGTGCTGTCTGGGTGCTTATCGAATGTATGCAGAGGTGTTCTTCGGTTCCGGATAAGGCTTACCAGAGTTTGGTCAATATTATAAGCGAAGAGGTAATTGTGACCAACTATGCCAATGGGCAGGTTTACATGCTTTCTGCTCCAGGTATAACGGATTATGATCTGCGTTCGGAGATTATAGATTCGCTCAAGAAGAATCCTAAGAACTACCTTGAGTTGGCGGAATTCTACCTTGGATACGAAAACACCATTGATCCCTCCGCGTTTCTTAACGCCATCGAACCGCCTGCGGAACTGGAAAATCTCTACAACTATCTCTGCGCCCGGGTTTGTTACCTGGGAGGGAATAACGAGGGCTTGGATGAGCTGGCAGGCGGTCTCTTGAGGAACCGGTGGGACGATTACCGCAGATTGCTTGAGATTGGCAATATCTATTATGAGATTGGGCATTGGGATGATGCCGTTGAGTTCTACGAAGCCGGGTTCAAGCACGTTGACCCCATAGATTCCTGGTATGAGCTAGAGTTTGTCTCCAACATAGGCACGTGCTTTCTGCAAAAAGGGGAGTACGAAAAGGCCGAAGAGTACATGCTTAAAGCTCTGGAACTGTATCCTGATGACGTTATAACCCTTATGAATCTGGGGATAGTTTACTACAAGCTTGATGATTATGAGAATTCACGCAAGATGTTTGGGAAGGCCAGTAAATGCGAGACTACCTCTGAGCAGGATGAGATAATAGAACGTTATCTGAATGAGAAACTCAAGTAGATACGGTAGCCCCGCCGCAATTTCCGAGGCACACGTTGCGGTTGACATATAGTTGACATCCCTTATCCTTGAGTCATGAAGTGGCCGATAATCGCGCTCCTGGTGATGACCGGGCTATTGTGGATCACGACCCTTATGCTCCTGGTTATCTGGATACTTCTGCGTGCGGGCAAGATTTTTGACGAGCTCTTCTCGTATCTTGACGCCACCGGGTTGGCGCGAGCCCAGAAGAGGAGTTTGTGGTTTCTTCTCCCCCTTGGAGCTATGCTTGCTGCAGGGGTCGTTCTGATCGTTCTCGACAACGCACTTTTCTGGTCGTTTTTCGGGGTGCTTTTGATAAGCGCTTCCATCTCAGGTGGAGCCGCTTTGCTTCTCCTGGCCGAAGTCTGCCGCCGTACCGGGGCAGAATCCGGCGCGAAATGATGGCATACGTACTCCCCTTTTTAATCGCCCTCGGTTCGGTGGCCGTATTCAGCCTGTTCGCCTTTCTTGCCACACTTTACCGCGAGCATCGCTCCTCCAGGCTTCTCATGTGGGTGGGGCTATTGTTTTTTCTCGGCGGCTGTTATCTTTTCGGGGTGAACGTTTTCCGCCTGCCTTTGGTGTGGATCGTCGTTGCTTCCCTTTTCTTCGCGGTGCTTTTCGGCCTCTCGGCGGCTTACTTTATCAGGCGGGGCCGCCGACCGAAGAAGTGATCTTTTTTGTATCGTGTTTATATTGGTTAGAAGACCCTGAGCCGTTAATTCTTAGTTGTGGAACTAACTTTAACCTTTTCTCATGGCGCGGTGGAGCTCGCGCTCCGCACGCAGGCTCAGGCTCCCCAGGAGGATAAGCGCCCCGATACTCAAAACTGCCCCGGGCAGGAAGAGAATCAATACCGGCATGAGCGTGTTCTGATAGAGCAGGAGGGCCAAAAGGATCAGTATTCCCCAGGCTACTATCTGGACTACGCCGGCGGCAAAGCGACGGCCTGGTTTCAAAAGAACCGCACTTGAGACAACGGATATGGCGGCGCACGCCCCGAGAAGGATGGAGGTTGCCAGAAATACCCGTGTGAAGAGAAAGGCTAAAAGCAGGATAAGCCCGACCCAGATCAGCGTGTTGATTATGAAGTAGAGGTTATGCCAGTGCTTCTTGGCCGAGAATTTTTGCATCACTTAAATTCGCTATAGTTCTTCGCTACTATCGCAATGGTTCACCCCACTTCATGTTATTCTCCTTTACCCTTTCGGGCGGTTTGTTTTGCTTTTTGCTTTTTATTTTCTACTATGTTTCTTATCCTTTCCTACTTTACTAGCACAACTTTCGCTATTGTACTACTTAACTCTGTTGTAAGCTTTGCAAAATAGACACCTGAAGGTAGAGAACAATCAAAAATTACTGAGGACTCAGATTCAGTAAGTGTGAACTTCTCAACTGCCTGTCCATTTGATGAGTACAGGACAAGATTTCCATTCGCACTAGGGGGTAACGTATACTGAAGTACAGGATTTGAAGTAATGTTTCTCAGGACTTCTAACCGCAGAGGACTACCTGCTTTAGGTTGCTCCACTACCGCAGGAATGTCATCCTGCTCGTACTTGATGGTACGGTAATTATCAGAAGAGTGTCCTGTAATATAAATGTTATATGATGCATCTACCGCGATACCATAAGCAATATCCTTCCAGCCCGAATCGTAGGTTTTGACCCACTGAAGATTACCATCAGCATCATACTTAATTGTGCAGTAATCATAGTAACTGTTGACAGATCCATGCTTCTGCCAAGAGAAACCTGTAACATAAATATCGCCTAAAGCATCCACCGCTATACCATAAGCACAATCCTCACAACCTGAATCGTAGGTTCTGATCCACTTCAGATTGCCATCAGTATCGTACTTGATAGTAAGGTAATCACTATCAACTCCAAGACCTGAGGAACCTGTAACATAGACGTTGCCTGATACATCCACCGCGACACCATAGGCCCGATCATTGTAGCCTGAGTCGTAGCTCCTAGTCCACTTCAAGTTTCCATCGGCGTCATACTTAATGGTTAGGTAATCGAAGCTACCTGTAACGTAAACATTGGACAACTGATCCACAGCTATGCCATAGGCACTACCATCATGGTAAAAGTCATAGACCTTCTCCCACTGTAAGTTACCGTTAGCGTCATATTTGATTGTGCAGTAATCGTCATGACTATCATATCCACCACCAGAACCACCCGTAATATAGATACTACCAGAAGCGTCTACTGCAATACCATAGGCGTGATCATCGTAGCCAGAATCATAGACTTTATCCCACTGCTCGATACCATCATTATCATACTTGACAGTAAAATAATCGTGGCCGTATCCAAAACCAGCGCAACCTGTAATGTAAACGTTACCAGAAGCATCTACAACAATGCCATGGGCACTATCAGCATCTGGGCAATACCACCTGTTCCACTGCACATTGCCGTCGGTGTCATACTTGATAGTACGGGTGTGACCAGCAATGTAACTAGTGACGCCTGTAACATAGCTATTGCCCGAGGCATCTACGGCAACGCTGTGAGCCTCATCACGGTAGCCTGAATCATACACTCTATTCCAAACTTCTCGAGGCGGCCCGGCAAGAACAACGGTTACCATCATACAGGCCGTTACGATGTACACTAGAAACACTTTTCTCATGTTATTCTCCTTTGCCCTTTGAGGGGGCACTTCGCTTTTCTCTCATCTCATCCTCCTACTGCCCAAGGAAGGCCACGCGGTGCAAGCCGCGCAGCTTGTCGGCAGTGGCGAGGCGAGGGAAGTTAACTCCCCTCGCCTCCATCTTCTTTAAACTCCGGTTTAATCAACAACGACGATCTTCCTTGTAAGGGTTCTCGTTTGCCTTTCAAGGCGCACGAAGTAGATGCCTGCAGAAACGAGATGCCCTTTGGAGTCGCGGCCGTCCCACGCGAGGCTGTGTCTTCCGGCACTTTGCATCCCTTCATCCAGGACCTTCACCGTTCGGCCTGTAGCGTCGTAGCAGACAAGGGCAATCCGTTCGTTCGCAGGCAGGGTATAGTCTACGCTGAAGCCCTGGGACACAGGGGAGACCTCAAACTCAAGTTCATACGTCTCTGTTCGTTCCTGAATAGCCACAGGCCCTAGATGGGCAAAAAGGGTGTCATTTTCAGGCACCAAGTCCCAAGCGAACTCGGTAATGACCCACAAGGTCTCGCCCGGGCAGCAGTACATCCCGCCGAAGATCAGTATAGCCGAGTCACCCGGAGCAACGTCTTCGGCCATCAGGGTGCTGTCAAATACAGTTACTCCAAGGCTGTCGAGCAGGCAGTGAACCGGGAACGTTTCGGCGGCGTTGCCCAGGTTGCGGACCTGCACGATTAAAATCCTTGTGTCGCAACGGGTTACGTCTTCCGGCAGGGGTGAGATTATGTTCTCCGGTGCCACGTCACCTTCGCTTGGGTAGCTGATTTTGACCTCCTCAAGCCTGGGAGCCTGGAAGAAATTGGTGGAGAAGGTTCCCCTGTAGCGGATATACCGCGATGCCAGGCTGTCCGGCAGGGTATCCCCGCTAGCTACCTGGAGCCATTCGCTCCAGGTGGTGTCGGGATCAGGGACGTTGCCCGTTTGAACCTCAAGGATGAAGTCCGATCCGAAGGGTATCACCGTGGTATAGAGAACGGAGTCCCACTCTACACTGTCTTCCGCGTCGAAGATCGAGGATACGTAGATTTCATCCCCGCTTCGGTCGTAGGGGTTGCCGGCGTCTGTTGTGGTGCTTATGTGAGCGCCGTGGGTGAGGACGCTGTCGTAGAGTGAGAAGTCTGGTCCAAAATAGATATAGGAGTAGGTGTCGAAGGTGCTATCCTCTAGCCAGTTGCAGAAGCAGATGTCAGGGCGTGTGTCATCGTCAAAGTCGCCTATTACGTTTCCCATCGCGCTGTGGGTCATAAGAAATCGGGTTGTAGAGTAGTCAGGGCCGCAGTAGACCATCCCTGGGGGAGCCAGGTTTGAGAAAACAATATCCAGTTCGCCATCTTGATCGAGATCGGCTACCGAGACGCCGCGGGATTCTGCGGTGAGGAGCTCAAGAACTGTGGTGTAGTCAGGACCGAAGACAATGTAGGAGTTATCTCCCCAGGCGGAGAAGACGAGGTCCAATGTGTCGTTGCCGTCGAAGTCAGCCGCTGTTACGTCGGTCAGCGAATCGATGCCCGCGATTACGTCGTTGGATGTAAAGTTCGGGCCGTAGTAGATGATTGCTTGAAGCCCGGCGAGGACGATGTCCGGATTTCCGTCCTTGTTCATGTTGGCTATGACGTTGCCGTGGTTGAAGTCGCAGGCCAGGCTGTCGCGTTGAGCAGTACCCTGATAATAGATATAGGCGTAGCCGCCCACAAGGTTAGAGAAGACTAAGTCAAGATCTCCGTCCTTGTCCAGGTCCGCCGCACTGACTGCCATCCCGCAACGGGTAGGGAAGCTATCCACCCTGCTCCAACTCGGTCCGTAATACAGGTGGGAGTAGAGGTCGCCTGCACCAGTGGAATCGTCGAATGCCGAGAGGACTACGTCAAGATTGCCGTCGTTGTCGTAGTCTACAATCAGGTTGCCTGAGCCGTTGTAGCTGAAGAGGGAATCTACAAATGCGCGGTTATCGTAGTGGTAAGCATGGTATGCCGGTCCTGGATCCAGGGTGTCCCTGCTGCGGTTGTTGGAGATCACCAGATCCAGATTTCCGTCCTTATCAATGTCCCGCCAGTGTATCATCTGGACCGCGCCGTCTCCGGCTATGCCTGTGTCGGCAGCGTAAAGCGAGGCGGTGTATTCACCATCTGCAAAATCCTCGCCGGTTGTCTCTATCCACCAGTTGTCTGCGGCCAAGGGAAGGGCTGCAATCAGAATAAGGCCTGGGATGAGAATAGAAAAAACCTTCATTCTACCTCCTTTTTATTTGTAAAGCTTCTCTCGATGTTGCTTGCTGAATTATGCTAAGCAAAGTTTTGTGATTGTCAAGGGATGAGTTCCTTCCTGAGCCTTATCGCAAGCTCTCGACTCCTCTCAGGTTTCTGGAGGATTGTTTCAGCCTCCTCAACAAGGTCCACTACAGAGGGGTTGAGTAGTTCGGGCACCGCATCCTCTGCAAGGATAACGTTCGGCAGGGCGAAGCGTTTAACTCTGGTGAGTAACCGCATCAGCGTTGCCTCTGCTCGTGGCAAGGAGTAGAACACGACCTGCGGCGTTCCCAGGAGCGCGGTTTCAAGAGAGGCCGTGCCCGATGCCACAACCGCAAGGTCAGCCCCTGCCAGTGCCCGGTAGCGCGCCTCGCCTCCTATCGCCTCGTCTGGACTATCCAGGGGGAGCCGAGCGTCTTTTGCCTCGCGCTCTCTCAGGAAGAGCCATATAGCCCTGTCCTGCGGGTAGAGCCGTTTCCAGGCGTCCCTGAAACCTTCAAGCAGCGTCCTGTGCCTCGACTGTTCCGCAGGCCTGCTGCCTGCAAGCAGGGCTATGACTCTTGAATCTTTTGAGGCTTTTGTTTTTTTATCCAGATAGCGTTTGAGGTGTTCGACCAACGGGTTGCCTGTAAAGCGTGCCGGCAGTCCGAGGGAGCGAAGGAAAGCGGCCTCCCTTGGATAAAGGCAAAGGAGTGCGTCGTAGCCTTTGCGCAGCAGACTCGCCCGGAACCGGCCCCATGCCCACAGCTGGGGCGGGGCGAAGAACACCCGGCGCATCCCCTTCAGATCCTTAAGCCTCAATCCGAGTATCGTGTTCGGCTCGGACCACGCCACCGCCAGGAACACATCCGGTTTCACCCTGCGCACCTCCCGTTCTATACGCTTCATCCTTGCCAGAGCCTCCCCAGCGCCTCCTATCCCTGCCGCAAATCCTACAGGTGCATCGCTTTCCTGGAGTGCAGCCGGCCAGACGACCTCGGCTCCGGCTTGCGTCAACTTACTGCTTATAAGCCCTGCGTATAGCGCCCCGGAACGCTCCGCAGTTGATATGTATACTTGCTCACTAACCCTTTTTGAGCGGCTCGAACGTGGCAAGGATCACCTCAAGCTGGTTAAGCCAGAAGACCTTCTTGGTTGGAGGAGCGGGGTAGAAGAGCATGGCGTCTATCATCCAGAAGCGGCCGTCCTCGTTGAACGAGAAGCCGATCATCGGACCGCCAACTATCATAGAATCGTTCTGCCAGACCCCTTCGATGCGTATCGCCTCGCTGGCGCGGAAGTAGGACGGACCGGCGGTCGTAAACGTCGAATCCAGGTAGTCTCCCTCGTAGAAGAGCCTGGTCAGGCTGTCGCGCAACGCAAGCATCGCTTTCCTTGATAACTCCCTTTCCTCGTCCTCCCGGTAGATGAAGATAGAGCGGTCGGGTTCATGAGCGTGAACCCAGATGAAGTTTTGGCCGGCGTATCGCTCATCCAGGAGCCACCCCTTGGGGACCTTGAGCTTGAAGCCGTAGGTCTCTATATCTTCAGAAAGCTCGGCGTCTTCGCCCTTGCCGTAGGTCATTGCCTCCAGCCGCTGCAGCAGCCGGTATTTGAATGTCTCGTGGAGTTTTGGGCGCACGGCCTTCAGTCCCAAGAGCATGTTCAACGTATCACGCGCCACGAAGACCAAAACGCTCTGATTCTTCGCCCATACATCGTTGATTCGGTACAGCGCGAACGAGTCGTTTGCCGAAAGGTCAGGAAACAAACTGCTTGTCAAGGAGTCTTGCTCGAATCCCACGATCAGTATCCCGTGCCGGGTCAGCCGGTTGGCTAACTCCCCTGGCTCCATGTAGCGAACGATGAACTCCTTTGCCGGCTGCGGGGTTAGTATCTCGCGGCCAAGCGCGAACGCCAATTCCTGTTCGATTAGATCCTTGTGTTCGGTAAAGACAAGCACGTCCCTTGCACGTCCCACCGAGTCTGGTTTGTAATCGCAGCTTATTGCGAGTATGGCTAGGGCTATCAATACAGGTGCAAATCTTTTCATCAAGCCACCCCTAAGAGTTCCAGGCTTTTTGCGTGCCTGCGACGGATGGTTGCCGCGACACGAGGATGTTTTTTAAGCTCTGGATCTTCCTTTAGCATCTTGAACGCATCCTCCCGCGCCGTGAGGAGCAGATCCCTGTCTCGCAGTAAGTCTGCAATCCTCAGGTCCGGCAGCCCGTGCTGGCGCCTTCCCATGATCTGGCCAGGGCCGCGTATCCTTAAATCCTCCTCTGCCAAAAGAAACCCGTCCTCGGTGTTTGCGAAGAAGTTCAGGCGCTCGCTTGCCTCGGGCGAGAGCCCGGAAGGCATAAGCAGCACGCAGCGCGAAGGCCTTTTGCCCCTGCCTATCCTTCCTCTGAGCTGGTGAAGCTGGGCAAGACCGAAGCGCTCGGGATGCATTATTATCATGATGCTTGCCTCTGCAACGTCCACCCCAACCTCGATTACAGTGGTCGAGACGAGAACCTTCACCTCACCCTTGCGAAATCCCTCCATCGCCCTCCTCCGCTCCTCTGTTTTCATCCTTCCGTGCATGAGGGCGGTGTGTTCATCGCCCAATCTTACTGCCAGTTCGTCGTAGGTCTGTTTTGCAGAGGAGAGCTCAAGCTTCTCGGACTCCTCTATCAACGGGCATACCACGTAAGCCCGATCACCCTGCGTTAATCTCTCCTGTAACCACCTGTAAACACCCTCCTTGCGGCTCTCGAAGGCAAGCTCGGTGGTTCGCTCGGCACGGCCCTTGGGCTTTTCCTTTATAACAGACACGTCAAGGTCGCCGTAGTATGATAGAGTGAGCGTCCTCGGGATAGGTGTCGCCGACATAACCAAAACGTGGGGTCTCGCCTCGTTCTTTGAAGCCAGCGCCGCGCGCTGCATCACCCCGAAGCGGTGCTGCTCGTCAACTACCACCAGGCCCAGGTCGCAAAACTCAACGTTCTCCTCGATCAGCGCGTGGGTGCCGAACACCATGTTCGCCTCGCCACGGGCGATCATCTCGCGCCGCTCCTCCTTGTCCTTGTTTTTCAGGCTTCCTGTTAAGAGAAGCGGTTTTGCACCTATCTTCTCAAGTGTTTCCTTCCACCCTTCGTAGTGCTGCTCGGCCAAAATCTCGGTCGGCGCCATCATCGCCGCCTGCCTGCCCGCGTCCACTGCGGCAAGCATCGCGTATAAGGCGACGACCGTTTTGCCCGAGCCTACGTCGCCCTGAAGAAGTCGGTGCATGGAGTTCTTGCGCGAGATGTCGGCGCCTATCTCGGCTATCACCTTTATCTGGTCTCCTGTCAGCTCGAACGGCAGCGCCTCAAGAAGGCTCTTTGTCAACTTGCCTTCAGGGGCCAACGGTTCGGCCTCGACCCCCTGCTCAAGGCTCCTTCGCCTCATCGCGATCAGGGTCTCGAAGTAGAACAGCTCCTCGTAGCGCAGCCTGCGCACACCCTTCTCGATCTCGGCCATCTCTTTGGGCCGATGCACGTACTGCAGCGCCTGCATGATGCCGGGCAGCTCGTGTCTCTGCATGAGTTCTGGAGGAATCGTTTCAGGCAGATCATCCAGCTCGTCCAGCGCGCGGTTTGCGGCCCTGCGCAACCCCCAGGCGGCAAGACCCTCGGTCAAAGGATACACCGGAAAGATCGGGCGTTCGAAGAAATCCGGGTTGGCATCCAGCCGCTCGAAGAAGGGGTTTACCATCTGCATCCGCTCGTAAAATGTAATCTGTCCTGAGACCAACAGCTTCTCGCCCGGGTTGAACTTTCCTCGCAGGTCGGGCCGGTTGAACCAGATAACGTAAAGCTGGGCTGATGAGTCCGCCACCAGTATCTGCACAAGCGGCCCGCGCCTGGTCCTGCGGAAAGAAGCACCCATAACCTTGACCACGAACGTAGCCTCCTGGCCTGGCTGTGCCGACGCTATGGGCACCGGGTTGGAGCGGTCAATGTATCTTGAAGGCAGATGGAACAAGAGATCCTCCACCGTCTCGATCCCCAGCTTCGCGAGCCGTGCCGCCCTTTTGGGACCGATACCCTTCAGGTACTGAACCGGCGTATCAGGCCTCAGCAACCTCTAGTCTCCTTGGCGAATTCCATATCACATTCTAACGATTCTGCGTCCATAAATCAAGCTGCACGTGGTCTCTTGAGGATGTGTTCCCTCTGGCTGCATCTAGGGCGAATCTTAATCCTCCGTCAAGGAGAGGGAGAATCCCCCCT
>JAYELY010000188.1:0-2878 GCA_034717795.1 Caldifarciminota bacterium | reverse complement strand
CCATATCACATTCTAACGATTCTGCGTCCATAAATCAAGCTGCACGTGGTCTCTTGAGGATGTGTTCCCTCTGGCTGCATCTAGGGCGAATCTTAATCCTCCGTCAAGGAGAGGGAGAATCCCCCCTTAATAAAGGGGGGGCAAAAAAAATCTGCGCGACCGAAGGAGAGCGACCGTAGGGAGCTCTAATCTGCGTCATCTGCGGATAATGGATTCAAATCAGTGTCAATCCGTGTAATCTGTGGTTTTATTCAGCCCAGTGATTTTTCAGCTCGCGCCAGGTCTCGGCAAGTGCCTGGGAGACCACCTTGGTATCGGCCAGCACCGGCATGAAGTTGGTGTCGCCGGACCAGCGGGGAACCACGTGAAGGTGCAGGTGATCCTCGATTCCGGCTCCGGCCACCCTGCCGAAGTTGGTCCCTACGTTGAACCCGTCCGGGTTGGCCGTCCGGCGAAGCGTATCTATCGAGCGCTGGGTATGTCGCCACAGCTCGGCAAGCACCTCGTCTGAAAGCTCGGCCAGCTCCTTTGTATGCTTGTACGGCGTCACCATAAGGTGCCCGTTGTTGTAAGGGAAGCGATTCAAGACCACGAACACGTTTTCACCGCGGGCCAAAACCAGATTCTTTTCGTCGTCCTTGGGCGGTGCGGAACCGATCTCGCACAATACGCACCTGTCCTTCCCTTCGCCTGATAACGCTTCCCTTATGTAGGTCATTCGCCACGGTGCCCAGAGCTTCTTCATTACGTGCCTCCACTATCGATAGGATTGAAGTTCATACCGGAACCCTGGGATCACCTAATTGGAGAGACAAAGTTTCACCCCCTCTTTTATTCTCCCCCATCAAGGGGGAGAATATTGGGACGAGTTGCCGTTCATTTGATACACAGTGTGCCCAGGGTCTCTCCATCACAAGCCTCTAGCGGTAAGGGGTGTAGTTTCCTTCAAATGCAAGGATTGAGGCATCCGCAGATATGCCTCGCGGCTGTCTGGCTTCTTGCATCCCCCCCACCTTAATCCTCCCACACCAGGGGGGAGGTCTTTACGTTCCACCAAGGCTTTGAGTTCAGAACAGTGAGAGCTGTTCATGATCTTTGTCATCCTCTTCTTTCTTCTCGGCCTCTTCCTCTTTGGAGAACACGCTCACCGTGCCGAACACCCCGTCGTAGCCTTCATCCACCTTGACCTGACCCTTACGCATCCTTGCGATTCCTTCGGCTATCTCGCGGCCTGCCATCTTGGCTATCTCTTCAATATCCGCCCACAAAAGGACGTTGAACTCGCCACCGAGTTCCTGGCATATCCGTTCGTAGACGTGGCCTACCCCGACGGTATCCCGACCCAAGCCCTTGGCCTCGCCGATCAGCTCGGCCAGAGGTATTATTGAGTAGTAGGGTATCGCGTTTGCCGGATGATAACCCTCTGGCCGGTCGGCAAGCTCCTCCACCCGATGCAGCACCCCGAGGGTAAGCGGTCTGCCGCAGTTGGGGCAGATATTTTTCCCCCCGATCGATTCGCGCGGCGAAAGCCTCACGTTGCAGTTGCGGTGCCCGTCGTAGTGGTACTTGCCCTCCTGGGGGAAGAACTCTATGGTGCCGAGCATTCGATTCGGGTCTTTCTGTTTCAAGGCGTCCTTCAGCTCATAGAACGAGGGTTCGATATCGAAGATATTGGCCTCGCGTCCCATGCGGGCTGGGGAGTGCGCGTCGGAGTTGGAGATAAGGGTTATCCTGTCAAGTGCCGAAAGCCGCCAGTTCATGGCCGGATCGGATGAAAGCCCGGTCTCCGCCGCGAATATCTCATCAGAGTACTTCCCAAAACACTCCTGGAGGGAGTCGAAACCTGTTTTGGATCCCAGAAGCCCGAACCAGGGCGTCCAGATGTGAGCAGGAACGATAAAACTCTCCGGGGAGAGCGAGAGCACCCCTTCAAGCATCGCCTCGGAGTCAAGCCCCAGGGTTGGACGCCCGTCCGAGGTCAGACTGCCGAACCGGCCAAGGAACTTCGAGATCTTCTCCACCGCGTCGAAGGATGGAGCGAATATCACGTTGTGTATCCTGCGCAGCGCCCCCTTGCGGGTGTAGATGCCCGACACCTCAGTGGTGAGTATGAACTTTATGCCGTCGTATTCATATATTCCCGGCCCGGCCTCCATAAGATGCCGGTTCAGCTCGTCGAGCCAGCCGGGATGGGTGAAGTCCGCGGTTCCCAGAAGTCCTATACCCTTGAGTTTTGCCATCCGCGCCATCTCGGGGATGCGCATGTTCCGGCTGGTCGCGCGCGAAAAACGCGAGTGAAGGTGAAGGTCGGCCACTATCTTCATTTTCTCTTCTCCGCAACTATCATTACCCGTGAGCTTATGTCAAGAAAGATGCTGGTGGTCATGTGGGCGAATATATCTACCGTTGAGAACCCCGCTTCCAGGAGGAGTTCTTCGATCTTTTCCAGTGGATAGGCGCGTTCCTGATGCACCTCCTCAATCCTCTTATAAAACTTTCCATCGCCAACGAAAAGCGTCAGGTAGAGCGTAGAGATGTGCTTCGAGGCGTCGTATACCGAGCGCCACACCGAGTAGATGTTGTCTATCTCCCTTATCAGGGTGTTGGTGCCCCAGACCTTTGACAGCCCGTAGATGGTGTTCATGTCGAATACAAAGATTCCCTCCTCGGCCAGGGCATCGTAAACGCAGCGGAAGCATCTCTTGAGCGCGCATTCCTCAGTAAGGTAGTTGATGCTATCGAAGTAGCAGGTTACCGCGTCAACCGGATGAGAGAGCTTGAAGTTCTGCATGTCCGCCTTTATGATCTCGATCTTGTGGGTCTTTTTTTTCTTTTTTAAGATCTCAAGCATCTCGCTGGAGAGATCGATCGCGGTTAC
>JAYELY010000187.1:0-13739 GCA_034717795.1 Caldifarciminota bacterium | reverse complement strand
TAATCAGACCGATCCACCACACCCGTAACACCCGTAACACCCCTAACACCTGTAACGCCCGTAACGCCCGTAACACCCCTAACCCAACTTCCTGGGGCAGGCTCAAACCCAACACGAGACCTGCACTTATCACCACCGCGCATCGCAGGGCCAGAAATCGCTTGCCGGTAAGGAGTTCCACAATGAAGGATAGCCACAATCGTGCAACAAGTCAATAGGCGGATTTATAGAAAGTCTTTTTTAATCGAGGGGTTGACAGCTTCCTCAAAGAGGTGTATATTTATGTAAAAGAGCACAGTGAGTGTAAGCAATCCAACCAAGGAGAGGTAATGAAGAAACTTTGTCTAAACTTAGCCGCAGCCGCCGTTGTGTTCATAGTCTACCTTGCAGGCTGCACCCGCAACGAGCCGCCGGTTATTGATAGATTTGTGACCGACCCGGCCGCAGATACACTTGTTACGGCAGGGGACACGGTCAGGATTATCTGCGAGGCCAGCGATCCTGACGCAGACTCTTTGTTATATGAGTTCGAGGCTGACGCAGGGACCTTTGCGGAATCTCAGGATACGGCATCGGTTCTGTGGATTGCACCCAACCACAGCGGAACCTTTGAAATTATCTGCACAGTATCCGACGGCGACAGCCTGCATGAAGTCGCCGATACCCTTGCGATCGAGGTCCAAAACTACTTCCCGATGGCACTTCAAAACACCTGGTCATACAAAGGTAGCTGGCTAGGACAGGAGATTACGCTGGAGATATCCGTACTTCGCAAGGAGGAAGAGGAGGGCAAAGATAACTGGCGAATGTACCGGTTTTTTGAGTTTGCAACCGGGGAGTCACTCACCGATACCTTCTCCTATTATTCCATAGTCGGTGATTCGATATTCTTCTCCAGCAGCCTTCCGCAGACCTTCTACCTCAATTTTCTCATGCCTCTATGGATCGACAAAACCTGGAACGCAGGTGATGGAATTACCGCCAGTGTGGTTGAAAAGGATACTGTAGGCACGGATGGAGGCATTTTCTTTAATTGCTTTAAGGTCAACATTCAGGGCATAGAAGAAGACTTTACTTACTGGGTAGCACCTGACGTTGGGATTATAGTTCAGACGGTTAAGATCCCTATTTTAGGGGTGGTGGTTGATTTCGAACTGACCGATTATACCGTAGATTAGTCTGGCAGAAAAGCTATTTGAAGTAGTGGGGGAAGCTGGGGTTAAGGATTTCCTTGACCTCTCGGACGGTCTTCTGGTGGTTCGAGGCATCCACCCAGTGGATCTTGCCCAGGGTTCTAAAGAAGGTCTCCTGCCTCTTGGCGAACCAGCGTATCTTCTTTAAAATCAGCTGCCTGGCCTCGGCCAACGAGATATCGCCGTCTATGTACTCGTAAAGCTCGCGGTATCCGTAGGCGTTGAAGGCGTACAGGTCTTTGGGGAACCCCATATCCCGCAGCCGTCTGACCTCCTCTACGAATCCTTGGGCCATCATCAGCTCAAATCGTTTTGCCTGCCTGGTGACAAGCTCGGCTCGGTCAAGCTTCAAGCCTACATAGAAGGGTTTGACCGGCGGGTCGGGCGGGGGTTCTGCTATCAGTTCGGAGTAGGGCCTGCGTGCGGCAAGGCAGACCTCAAGCGCCCGGATTATCCGCTGCCGGTCGTTTGGATGCAGACGATCGGCGGTCAAAGGATCTTCGGCCTTAAGCTTTCGCGCAAGTGTAGGGGTGGCAAGCGTCTCAAGCTCCTCGCGGATAATGGGATTGTTAGGCAGGTTGGCGTGCAAAGGCTCGAATATAGCCCTGAGATAGAATCCTGAGCCTCCAACTGCAATTGGCCGCTCAAGGGCTACAAGCACGTCCCATGCGTGGCGCGCAAACTCGCCTGCAGATAGTTGGTGATCAGGCGGGCAGAGGTCCAAAAGATAGTGCGGGACCTGCTCGCGCATCTGCGGACCGGGTTTTGCGGTTCCTATCTCCATGAGCTGGTAGCACTGGCGCGAGTCCACCGAGACTATCTCCCATCCGTAGCGGCGTGCAAGCTCGAACGCCACCCCGCTCTTGCCAACACCTGTGGAGCCAAGGATTACCGGGATGAGTCTTGGAGGCATCTAGATGCGGCCGAAGCGCTTGGCCAGATCGTCCATGGTGAACTTTATGACCGTAGGCCTGCCGTGCGGACAGAAGAACGGGGTCTTGCAGCGAAAAAGCCGGTTGATCAAGGACTCCATCTCGGCCTGAGAGAGCGTCTGTCCGGTCTTGATCGCGGCCTTGCATGCGATGAGCGCGGCCATCTTATCCCTATTACCCAGCTTTACCTCGCTCGTTTCTGTAAACTCGCGGAAAAGCTGGCGCAGCTCCCCTGGTCCCATCTTTGCATCCGCAGGCAGGGTCTCGACTATCACCTGATTCGGACCGAAGGCCTTGGCCTCGAAACCTAAATCCTTGAGGTCGCCCGCTATCTCCTCGAAGGTGACGAACTCCTCGGCTGAAAGATCGACTATCAGTGGGAAAAGCAGGCGTTGTCTGGGGGAGGAGCCCAGCCGTTCAAGCATCTCTTCGTACAGGATTCGTTCGTGTGCCGCGTGCTGATCCACTATTATCAGACCCGAGTAGGTCTGTGCCAGAATGTAGAGGTTCTGCAGCTGCCAGAAGCCTGTGTGGGTTTCAGGATACCCCTTCGTCTCAAGGTGTGGTGTGGATACTGAAGTTTTTGGGATCGAGGATGAAGGGGGTGATGAAGGAGAGGCTGGTATGGAAATCTGGCGTTCTATCCTCTCATCCGTGCGCAGGCTCGATGGATGGGCGGGAAATCTAAGGGTCTTGACCGCCTCCTTGTGAACCGCCTTGCGCACCGCCTGAGCAAGGAAGTCAAACAGGAAGCGTTCATCGCGGTAGCGAACCTCGATCTTGGTGGGATGGATATTTGCATCCAGCATCTGGGGCGGAGCCGTAAGTTTCAAGATGAAGAAGGGGACCAGGTTGCCGGGCTGGGGGCCGAAACCTTCCATAACCGCCCGGTAGATGGAGCGGTAAAGTACGGGTCTTGCGTTAAAAAAGATCTTCTGGCGTCTGCGAAGCTGTACAGCCTGATCGGGTCTTGCCATAAAACCTTCAATGGAAAGTAACCGATGAGTTTCATTAAATTCAATCAACTCCACATTTTTGAGCTCCGGTAGAACTTCCTGCACGCGTTCGATCCAGGACCGGGTCGGGGGGAACGCAAGAAGCGTTCCGCTCGGGTTGCTTACCTCAAAACGGACGGACGGTTCAATGAGCGCGTAGTCGCGTACCTTCTCGATTACCAGGCGGCGCTCGTACGCCTCGCTTCGCAGGAAGGCGCGCCGCGCCGGAAGATTAAAAAACAGATTGCGCACACTGACCGTTGTTCCGGGTGTGCGAACGATCTCCTTGCGTCCGGTGATCTTGCCCGCATTGATCTTTAAGAGCACCCCGCTTTCAGCGTCAGGACGTTGGCTCTCGATTGCCAGTTCGCTCACCTCGGCCATAGAGGCCAAAGCCTCACCCCGGAAACCATAGCTTTGAATACGTTCAAGATCACCCGCATCGGCCAGTTTGCTTGTGGCAAAGCGCTGCACCGCAAGCTGGAGTTCATCTCGTGCGATCCCCTCGCCGTTGTCTGAGACGCGGACAAGCGCCTTTCCGCCCCTCTCAATGTAGACCTCAACCCTTTTTGCCCCTGCGTCAAGCGAGTTCTCCAAAAGCTCCTTCACCACAGAGGAAGGACGGATGATCACCTCTCCTGCGGCTATCTTGGCCGCGATTCGCGGAGGCAAAAGACGAATACTCACCCTGGATTCTAAAGGCCTTGCTCCGGATGTCAACATCGAAATCTTCACGGCTGCCGCATATGAGATCGCCTCCGCTGGAGGCGATCGGTCGGTCGCGATGAGTT
The DNA here is from genome assembly GCA_034717795.1 of Caldifarciminota bacterium. Taxonomy (GTDB): domain Bacteria; phylum Hydrothermota; class Tepidihabitantia; order B3-TA06; family B3-TA06; genus B3-TA06. The sequence goes on along the minus strand of JAYELY010000187.1, from coordinate 9,828 downwards.
ACAGTAGCACAGGCTGAAGAGGAAGGTGGGCCGACCTAAAGGGACTGGGTCAAAACCCCTTGAAACCACGGATTGAGACAAGAGGTGAATTGAGGTAAGTCGAGTAGATACGCAGCCTGCGTACCTTGAATGCGCGTCGTCAATCCGATGATTATCGAGAAAGTCGTAGGATTGGATTTTTTGGCACAGATCCTAAAGGTCTGCCCCTACGACTCTACCAAGGGGAGAGGACTCCTCTTCCATTGTGACGAAATGCCCCAGCCTGCACCCCTGTCGGGTGTCGGGTAGAGGACAGGGGGAGGTGTCATTGCGAGCGAAGTTCCCTATTTCTTCCTGTCGTTGCGAGGGGCGCAGCCCCGAAGCAATCTCATATATGAGACGAGCTTAAGGATTCAGGATGATATTTTTATCACCAGCCGTCTTCTTAAATTGAGAATGACCGAAGGGCAGCGGCAAATTTTTGAACGTCAGACCTATGAGATTGCTTCGCCTCTTCGAGGCTCGCAATGACGATGGGGGAGACGTTGAATAAAACATGTAGTATGAGTCTCAGCCTGCTCCTTGAGATACAGGGTATCCCATAGGGTATTAGACCGGCCCGAAATGTTTATAGCACGGACCGACCTTAAGGTCGGCCCCTGAAACTTTGGAATTTGGAGTAGATTTTTAATGAGGCAATGCGCGTGCTTGACATCCGCCCGACTTTTCCTAGAATTAGATTCATGAAACGATTAACGAGCTTAGTAATTCTTCTGGTGATGTCGGGATCGCTTGTTGCCTTGGCTGGTGACCCGGTTATGCCTGATCTTACCGGACTGTCCTTGGATTCAACCCGGGCACAGCTTGCTTCGCTTCTGGGCTGCCCGGAGCCTGATTCATGCCCTATTGTTGTGCTGCCTGATTCCTTTTACACGGATAGTATTCCTGAAGGCCTTGTAGCCTGGCAGGAGCCGTTGCCGGATTCAGTAATCTCCGACACCGTCAAGGTGCGATTGGCAGCTCCTTTAACCATCGAGCTCCCAGATGTGCGCGGTATGAAATTCATGGAGGCGATGGCTTTGATTGAAAACTTGGGCTTGGGATTCTACCCTGTGAGGCAGATAGAAAATGAAGAATACCCTGTAGGGACTATTGCTAAAACCGTTCCGGAGCCGGGCAGTCTTGTTAAACGTGAAGATGTAATCGCTATTGTAACATCACTTGGCGTATTCATTCCTACGCCAACAAAAACCTCCACTGGTATTGAGATTCATCTATACGAGAACCCGGAGTTTAAGATCTCCTCCGTATCTGTGGTATCCGAGGACTCCACAGGATTCGAACTCGCCTTCAAACTCCAGATACGCAACCCATACAAGCATCCGATGACGGCTGAGAAGTTCAAGTTCGAACTCCAGGTCAACCGCGCTCGTCTGCTCAAAGATATCTCCTCCGACGCATCCATAGAGATCCCTGTCAAGGGTGTGGCTTACGGCAAGGTGATGGTTCCTGTTTCCTACGCCGACATTCCCCCCTCAATAGCCGAGTTCATGCTCTCTGAAGCGGAATACCGTCTTGTGGGTACCTTTGCTATAGTTGTGGAAAGCGGTTTCTCCCGCAGGGCCTTTGATGTAAAAAGGAAGTTGGATCTCTTTGCCTCAAATCCCGCGATCAAGAAGAACCTGGAGGGGATAGCTTCCAGCCTACAGGAGTTCGACTAGGGTCAAGGATTCTGAGGAAGGTTAATATCCCCGTCGCGAGCGGCGTGATGCAGGTGCTATTCTAGAAACCCACTCTCTTGGGGAGACTGCTTTCCTTATAATCGTTGACTTGGGGGCTTAACCGCTTATTATCCCCAGATGCTTAAGGAAGAGTTTTTATACGATTTGCCTCAGGATCGAATCGCACTTTATCCCAGCCAGCCGCGTGACGCCTGCGGACTGCTTGTCATCCACCGCGAATCAGGCAGGATAGAGCACCGAATCTTCCACGAGATCGTGAATTATCTCGATGAAGGCGACTGCCTTGTTCTGAACGAAAGTAAGGTGCAGCCGGTTCGCTTTCGTCTGCGGCGCGCCACTGGCGGGGTGGTGGAGCTTTTATTTACCAAGAAGATCAGAGAAGGCGTCTGGACTGCCCTTGCGCGGCCATCCAAACGGCCAAAAATAGGGGAGAGGCTTGCAGGCGAGAACGCAGAGGAGATCGTCGAGATAGAGGAGAAGGGTGGGGGAAAGCTGAGATTAAGGTTGCTGATAGAAGAGGATGACCTGTTCAATCGTTTAGGTCTTGCTCCCCTGCCTGGCTACATCCATCGGATCCCTGAGAAGAGCGACCTCCGGACCTACCAGACGGTTTTTGCCCGCGAAGGTTTTTCAATCGCAGCGCCAACCGCAGGGCTTCACTTCACCCCAGAACTCTTGAAGCGGATTCAATCAAAGGGGACGCAAGTCGCGTATATTCAGCTGGATGTGGGAGAAGGCACCTTCAGACCGATCATGACCGAGAGGGTGGAGGATCACCGGATGAAGGCGGAGAACTATACGATCAGCCCTGAAGCGGCGGAAAAGATCAACCGGGCAGGACGCATTGTAGCGGTTGGCACCACGGTTACAAGAACCCTTGAGAGCCTTCCAGGCGACGAACCGATCATGCCCCACTCCGGTTCCACCGGGCTTTTCATATATCCTGGACATAAGTTTAAGAGGATAGGTGCGTTTTTGACCAACTTCCATCAGCCAGGCTCTACACCATTGCTTCTGACCGCCGCGTTCACCGGTAAGGAACTTCTCTTTAAGGCATACGAAGAAGCGCTCGGGATGGACTACCGATTTCTCTCTTACGGCGACGCTGCCTTAATATTATGACCCGTAACGCACTACCATCATTGAGTCCAGATCTAATTCCCTTTCCCTTTGGGAGAGGAACAGGGTGATATGATTAAATTCAAGATCAATGCTGTTGACAGCAAGACCATGGCGCGTCAGGGAACGCTTGAACTCGCGCATGGAAGCGTCGAGACTCCGGCGTTTATGGCGGTAGCCACCCAGGGAACGGTCAAGACCTTTACCCCTTGCGAGGTAGCTTCACTCGGCGGACAGATACTCGTTGCCAACGCCTACCATCTTTACCTCAGGCCAGGGGTTGAGGTAATCCAGAAAGCCGGAGGCGTGGCTAAATTCATGGGATGGAACAGGCCGGTGCTCACCGATTCGGGCGGGTTCCAGATCTACTCGCTTACAGGCTTAGGCAAGATAACCGACGAAGGGGTAACGTTCCAGTCGCACATAGACGGCTCAAAACATACCTTTACGCCTGAGAAGGTGGTCCAGATCCAGCAGGCGCTTGACAGCGACATCTGGATGGTTCTCGATCAGCCAATCGGTTATCCTGCCGAGCGTCCTGCGGCTCTGCGTTCGCTTGAGCGGACAACCCTGTGGGCCGAAAGATCACTTGGACGTGTTACGGGTGTTACGGGGCGGCTGTTCGGGATCATCCAGGGCGCGACCTACGACGATCTCAGGGAGCGCTCTGCAAGAGAGATCACCGCCATGCCGTTTGCGGGATTTGCATTAGGCGGTCTGTGCCTTGGCGAACCGCCTGAGCTTACCTACCGGATCATTGATAATATCGAACCGCTCTTACCTGAAGACAAGGTCCGTTACGTTATGGGCGCAGGCTACCCTGCAGATCTTTTAGAGATGGTTTCGCGGGGCATGGACCTCTTCGACTGCGTTTTGCCCACGCGCAACGGCAGAACCGGCTCGGCGTTCACGAAAAAAGGACAGATAAACCTGCGCAACGCCCGGTATAAGGATGACTTAAGGCCTGTGGAAGAGGGATGCAGTTGTCCTACGTGTCAAAAGTATACCCGTGCGTTCCTGCGCCATCTCTTTATGGCTGATGAGATACTCGGCCCCAGGCTTTTATCCATCCACAACCTTCACTTCTTCTATACCCTGATGGAAGAGATACGCTCCTCGATAGGGAAGGGGCGATTCACTGAATATAAGAGTCAAAGGCTAGAGGAGTTAAAAAGCGGTGCTCAGGAAGTGGCTGGATAGCTGGCGCAGTGATCCGAGCCGGGATCCCCGGCCTCCGATTGTAAACTTCTTTACCTACACCGCCATGATGATCCTCTTCATCCAGGTTCAGGTAGTGGCGAAGCAGCAGACGGATAGCAACTTCCTTGTGGGTCTTGCAACCGCCGCCTATCACCTGCCTTACTTTCTTTTCGGGGTATTCTTCGGTCGGCTGGGCGACTTCATCCGCAGGCGCACGATCATCTTTACGGGCTGCATGACTGCAGCGTTGGGCTCACTGCTCATAGGGTTGTTCATGGAAAGCTACACTGTGCTCATGATCGGCAGGGCGTTGACCGGCATCGGCATGGGTATGCTTCCGGGTGCGCTCTTTGCCTCGACCGTGGAACGTAAGGCTTCGGTCGGCATCTTCGCAGCTTTTGGTTCACTTGGGTGGACTCTCGGTTCGTTCCTCGCCCCTGGGATCGGTTCCCGTCCGCTTACCTTCTTTATCGCTGCCGGAATGGCCGCCCTGCCTGCCTTTCTGGGCCCGAGCTTCCGGGAGCTTCCTCAGCGTCCGAAGACAAAATTCTTCTCCTTTGCGGTCATCAAGAGGTATTGGCCGATCTTTTTAGGCTTCTTCCTGCGGCACACCGGCGCGCTCTCGATCTGGGTAACGTTTACCCTCTTCCTGCGGCAGCGCGGGGTTTACGGACCTCTTATTCCAGGAATAGCGCTTCTCGATCTGATGGGATTGATCTATGTGCTCAATCCTTTGGGTCAGGTCTTCTTCATGCTTTTCATTGAAAGGCTGAAACCGAAGATAGCCCTTCCCCTGGGGTATATACTCTCAATAATGATCTTTTTAGGATACGTGGTAGCGCCGAATCCATGGTTCTTCATCCCGTTGCAGATCATTTTGGCCTTCTCCTGGGCGGCAGTATACCTCGGCTCGCTCGTCTATCTTTGCAGATCATGCGCCGAGGAGCGCTCCACGGTCTCAGGTGCGTTCAATGCAGTGCTGGGTCTGTGCGGCATATGTGGTTCGTTCCTGGGAGGAGCTTTATCCACAGTAAGCTACGAGCTTTCCATGATGGTCGCCGCAGGTCTCGCATTTGCGGGCCTTGCGGTCGTTTTCTTCGGCGAGAGAAGATTATTTAGACCCCATCCGGTTACTGCGTAACCGTGCGGGGACCCCGAAAGGCCCATCAAGGCAGGGACGCATCAACCCTCTCAATGAATTTCAGGAAAAGATAGCCGAAGAGGAGTGCTGTTCCAACACCTGCGAGAGCGCCGGTTGCAAACCTCAAAAGGTTGGTGCTCTCCCAAGGGGTGATAAGTTGGAGCAAGCCGTCGATTACAAGAGGGGAGAGGAAAGCCAGAGAGATGGGGAGTACGAATTTCAAAAAGGAACGACGAATCAGCCACTCGCGGGCAGAACGAATGAATAATGCAGCACCCATCGGTATGAAGAAAAGATAGGTGGCAAGGCAGCGGACGCAGACTCCTAACTTTGCCCCGCAGATGAACCAGGAACGCGAGGGGAGCTGGTGGCAGGAGAGGTGATATGCTCTGTATAGAAAGTCTGCAAGCCCTCCGGCTCCACAAAACTCAAACAGAGGGGCGGCGATTACACCGGTCAGGATAAGCGTCATTATCCCGATGAATACCCCCCACGATATTACGAAGATTCGATCCTCTGAAAAGCTTGCTTGCGACACAGCCATATTCTGGTTGAAAACCCCCTGGATGTCAACCCACCCGTAACACCCGTACCCCTACGGGGCATTCTCATAATTACTCGGAGCTTGCGCTCCGCTCACAAGGAAATAACACCCGTAACACACCACATCCGATAGAGGGTTTCTAACGCTATAAGTATCAAGAATTCAGTGACTTGGAGATAATCTCATCCAAGTATGGCAATTGCGTGCCTTTCCTATTGACAAGTGCATCCGTTTGCTTAGAATACACAACTCGAATAAACCCTTAACCACGAGGAGGAACAAAATGACCGACCCTAATTTTCCCGAAGCCACAGAGGAACAAATAAAGGAAGGCAAGTCCCTTGCATGGCTTTCGTATTTCGGGATACTTTTTCTTATCCCGTTGCTTGTCTACAAGGATAACCCCTTTCCCAAATATCACGCCAGGCAGGGAATGGTTTTGTTCTTTGCCGAAATTGTCTTTGGCATCATCTGGGTGATACTGGGGGCTATCGTCGGTGCGATTGCCTATGCTAGCTATAGCGCGACTGGCTTCGGTGCAGGGGCTATTTGTGGTACTATCTTGTGGATCGTGATGGCGATTCTCTGGATTGGTATAGCAGTGCTTGCAATCATAGGAATCATTCAATCCGCCCAAGGCAAATTCTGGAAGATGCCCGTCATTGGCGCTATCGCAGAGAGCTGGTTCAAGGGTATGGTATAATCCGATTCAGCTTCAGATTCAGAACGTAAGATTCAAAGCCCCGGCTTTTGTGTTACAGGCCGGGGCTTTTTTGTTGACAAGCCTTGAGTTTTGGATAGAGTTCCATTTTCCATTTAAGGAGTAAAGATGCCGAAATTAAGCTTTCCTTACGCAAGCGGGGAAGAGATAAGGGAGGGGAGACTCCTTGCATGGCTTTCCTACCCGGGCATCATTCTCGGGCTCCTGGGCCTTCTCTTCCTGGTGCCCATGTTTGCTCAAAAGGAAAATCCATTTACCCGATATCACGCCAGGCAGGGGATGCTTCTGTTCCTGGCCTCGGTACTCGTGGCCGTATTCTTCTGGGTTGTAGGTGGGGTGATCCTGGAACCGATAATTGACCTGAGCCCTGTTGCAGGGATAGTAACCGCGATAGCCGGTCCGGTGGTCTTTACAGGCATAGGGATAACCATTTACGTATTCGCAATAATAGGAACCGTAAAGGCGGCTTCAGGAAAATTCTACAGGATGCCTCTCATCGGAACCATGGCCGAGCGGTGGTTTCCTAACATGGTTCCCAAAACCTCTTCACAAATCCCAAGGAGGGATAAGATGTACTGCAGGAACTGCGGGAAAGAACTGCCCGCCGGCGCGGAGTTCTGCATAAGCTGCGGAGTAAGGGCGCTTAACGCGGAAAACTTCTGCCAGAACTGCGGGGCCGAGATCAGACCTGAGCAGGAAGTGTGCCTTAAATGCGGCACACTATTAAAAAGAGAGGAAAAATACGAAGCCCCTGGCCGTAAGAATAAGCTGATCGCATTATTGTTGTGTTTATTCCTTGCCCCACTGGGGGTACACCGCTACTACATGGGACGTGTGGGTAGCGGAGTTGCCATGCTCCTGTTATACTTTTCAATTTTTGTATTTTTGTTTATGGGAGCTATGCGGTCGTTCCCAGAATCTGTATGGATTGGGTTATTAGTTTTTGGAGCTTTCGCTTTTGTTGGATATATGGTCTGGTGGATAATAGACCTCATATCCATCGCTACCGGCAAGATGAAAGATGGAGAGGGCAGAGAACTTAGTAAGAGCGGATGAATTTGGCTCACACCGAGGATCTTTTTGCGTAGCAAGCGCGCATCCCTTGCCCGCACTCTTTTGCCGATAATAAGTATTATGTAAACTAAGGCGGGAAGAACGCTATCCGGCAGCCCGGGGTGTATCCGGTGGTGTTTGCATCCCCTATCCCCTGGTTTTTTCTTGTTTTTCTTTGGGCTCGAGTCCTGTGCTCTATGATTCTGAACCGATTAACCCTTTCAATCTTTTAATCTTCAATTCTTCAATCTTCTAATCTTCAATCTTTCAATCTAGGTGTGTGTTACGGGTGTGTTACGGGTGTTACGACGTTTTCTCATGAGGTGTGTTACGGGTTACGGGTGTTACGGGTACGGGTGCAGTTCGTAGTTCGGGGCCTCCTTGGTGATGCGGATGTCGTGCGGGTGGCCCTCCTTCAGGCCGGCACCGGAGACGCGCACGAAGCGCGCACACTGCCTGAGCTGTGCGATGGTCTTTGCTCCCACGTAGCCCAGGCCTGACCTGGTGCCTCCTGCCAATTGGTAGATCTGTTCACGAACACTACCTCGATAAGGAACTATCCCCTCGATTCCTTCAGGAACGAATTTTTTGGCCTCTTCCTGGAAGTAACGATCTGCCGAGCCTTGCCTCATTGCATCTATCGAGCCCATCGCTCTATAGATTTTGAACCTACGACCTTCGAGAAGTATTGATTCCCCAGGACTCTCGTCGGTTCCTGCAAGAAGGTTTCCGATCATCACCGAATCAGCGCCGACTGCCAGGGCCTTGACAACGTCGCCGGAATAGCGTATGCCTCCGTCCGCAATAATGGGCACACTGGCCTGCTTTGCCTCGGCATAGCAGTTCATGATGGCTGTAAGCTGCGGTACTCCGACACCTGCGACAACACGCGTGGTGCAGATGGAGCCGGGGCCAATTCCAACCTTTACGGCGTCCGGGTCGAGCTTTAAGAGATCGCGTGCCGCCTCGCTGGTGCCGATGTTGCCGACCACGAGTTGCGCATTACTTATTTTTTTACGTAACTTACGAATCAAATCCAGAACCAACTTCGAGTGAGCATGGGCTGTATCAATCACAATTGCATCTGCATCAGCGTCCAGAAGCGCCTCTACCCTATCGATTGAATCTCGCGAAACGCCGATTGCCGCGGCACACCGCAGTCTGCCGCGCTCGTCAACCGTAGCATCAGGGCGTTCGAGCTTCTTCTGGATGTCCTTTGCGGTAACAAGCCCGGCCAGAGCGCCATTGTTATCCAGGATGAGCAGCTTCTCGACCTTTGCGCCCTTGAGGATTTCACGCGCCTTGTTGATCGAGGTGCCCTTCTTGGCGGTGATCAAATTTTGGCTGGTCATCACGTTGGCGACCGGAAGCGAAAGGTTATCCTCAAACATGATATCACGTGTAGTAATTATTCCCAGCACCTTGCGATCGGCATCTACCACCGGGAAGCCGCCGCAGTGATGGCGTTCCATAAGCGCCTTTATCTCCCGCAGCGACATATCTGGCGAGACGGTGATGGGGTCCTCGATGATCCAGCTTTCTGCTCGCTTGACGCCTCTTACTTCGTTGGCCTGGCGTTCGATGCTCATGTTCTTGTGAATAACCCCGATACCGCCCTGCTGGGCAAGTGCTATGGCCATGGCCGATTCTGTAACCGTATCCATTGCGGCACTTACAAGCGGAACCTTGAGTGTTATCTTCTTTGAGAATCGGGTGGCAAGGTTGACCTCGCGGGGCAGAACCTCTGAGCGCCGCGGCTGCAGAAGCACGTCATCGAACGTAAGGCCTTGCGGAATTTTGAGATCGGTCATCCTAGCCCCCCTTGGGTTCGAGTAACGCGTCTAGTTTTTCCGCCAAAATCTGTTTGGGAACCGCTCCGATGCTTCTGTCCTTTATCTCGCCTTGTTTGAAGAAAACGACGGTGGGTATGCTCATAACCTGATGATTCTGCGCCAGTTCGCGCGCCTCGTCCACGTTGACTTTGACTATCTTGGCTCTGCCATCGTAGTCGGCGGCAAGTTCCTCCATGACAGGTCCAAGTATCTGGCATGGCTGGCACCAGGTTGCCCAGAAATCAACCACGACCGGCAAATCAGCCTCAAGCACCTCTTTTTTGAACTCCTCGGCGGTCTTTACCTCTATCATCGGCTCTCCTTTTCGAATGATACGGAGATTCGGTTGAAAGTCAAATTGTATTGCCTCATTTGTAGGTTGCAGTGGATTGCGTCTCAGGTATAGTTAAGAATAAGGAGGATAGAAGTATGACTTTACCTGAGAAAGAAGCTATGATCAAGCAACGAGAGCGATTGATGCTCAAGATGGAAGAAGT
>JAYELY010000186.1:0-2700 GCA_034717795.1 Caldifarciminota bacterium | reverse complement strand
GTTCCTGGTTCTTAGTTTGTAGTGAGTGACCCAGAGGTGGTTAGAGCGAACGGGCAAGGGGAAAAGTCTATATCTCTCGCAAAGACGCCGAGGACGCTAAGAAAAACGGTAAAAACATCACAAAAACTAACTCTAAAGGGCCTGTTGCTAGCTGGAGGAGATAGCCAGCTATAGTTTGAATCTAACGTTCTTGCCTTCCTTGTTTCATGAGAGATCAAGTGGCAGATTGCCCGTGTCTGCCTTTATTACCTGGCCTCTGCCCGAGGCAGTTAGGCCCCGGAATTTGTGAAATTAACAAGTAAACCCCTTACGAGGTCTTTAGAATATCATGAGTTCCGACCCGCCGTAATTGTAGGATCCCTTTGCTCAACACCCTGAAAGTGAGGCGATAACTCATGGTCACGCTGGCTTCCCAGATTTCTTCTGCCCCATGAATCTTCCTCGCCCTGAGAGAGGGATGGCGGAGGTTTCCAGCCAGGAGAGCAAACGTTTTTTCCACCCGCATCTGGATATCTTTTGGCAAGCCCTTGTAATCTTCCAGAAAGGAGTTGGTGCGGTCGATATACCTGAATTGGGCCATGTGCTGGTGTTAGCGCTTCCGGTGAGCCCGGAGCTCTTCAACAAGCTCTTCTGCACTGGCGGACCGCTTGACCTGGCCAGCCCGGATATCCTCCTCAGCTTCCCGTTCGCGCCGCTGCCATTCCGGAGTCCAGAACCAGGCCTGGGACGGATCGATCAACTTGCGCGGTTTGAGCAAGATCACCCCTTCTTGCTCCTCATATTCCAGTAAATCGCCCTCCTCAAGGTTATATCGTTCCCTTAACCTTTTTGGGATGGTGATCTGCCCATGCCCGCGGATAGGGATAGTCTTCGATGCCATTTCGCTGTACCTCCGTCATTCAAAAATTCAAATTTATTGTATAAAAGGAAAACTCGTGCGTCAAGCCTCAGTGAAAAAGAAAAAAGTTGTTAAGTATATGTCCTTAGCGAGCTCTGCGCCTGCCTGTGCGGGCGAGCCACACGCAGACAGGGCTTGAGTGAGTGAAACGAACGGGCGAAAGATAAGCTTTATCCTCTCGCAAAGGCGCGAAGCCGCTAAGAACAGCAAAGTGATGCAAGCTGCCTCAACCCTATGAGCCCAATAAACTGTGAACCGCAAGTAACCCGCCACGCGCCAGTCCCCTTAATCACTGATTGATTTAGCGAGCAGGTGAGGAGTATACTTTAAAAGTGAGCAACACGGACTCTTGGGGCAAAGAAGAGGTAGATGGTATGACTAAACTGCTTGAGAAGGCTTTTGCTGAGGCGGCCAAACTATCGAAGGCAGAGCAAGAGGCTTTTGCCGCCTGGATTTTGGAGGAGCTGGCATCTGAACGCTGCTGGGAAGAGGCCTTTGCCAATTCGCCGGATGTTCTTGCCCGCTTGGCCGATGAAGCCATTGCAGAACATCGGGGTGGGCAGACGCAGCCGCTTGATTCCAATGCTCTATGAAGTCACATGTGACAGAGCGTTTTCGTAAAGCATTTAGGAAACTCCCGCCCCATGTACAGCGCCAGGCTCGAGCCGCTTATCAGCTCTTCGAGAAAGATCCTTATTACCCAAGTTTGCGCTTTAGGCGGGTACATCCCATGAAGCCTGTTTATTCGGTCCGAATTAGTCTCGCTTATCGTGCACTCGGAGTTCGTTATGGGCAGGAGATAATCTGGTTTTGGATTGGCTCACATGGGGACTATGCCAAGCTTCTCTCAGAGCTATAGGCTGCTCTGCTTACAGGTTATTACCTTGGAGAAATACAGGAATTCCTGGCGCCAGGCCGCTAAGAAAAGCAAAGTGATACAGAACGCAACACCAAGAACCCAATAAACTAACGCGAACTCAATAGTCTACGAACCACCCACTACTCACAACCCACCACACGCCAGTCCCCCTAATCACTCGTAAATGTCTTATCCCCAACCTTGGACTTTGGACATTGGACTATCGACCTGTTCTATACTACCCATCACTGATTCTCGACTCTGAAGGACTTTGGACATTGGACTGGCTTAATCCTCTGACAAACGTCCCCTTGACAAACGACATCGGCCATGTATAATGGTTTCACTTAATTAGTGGTCCTGAAAAAGGTAAACCCACTATCAAGGTGGGGACACAAAACCACGGACCTAACTTGGGTTCTTAGGGTTTAAATGGTTCCGGGGTTCATAGAGTTCAATTAAAAGAACTCGATAAACTCCACGAACCCGACGAACTAAAGAATGGTAGCCGGGTTGCCAGGATAAGAAATCGCTGGCAGCTCGGTTTTTGCTTGTCAGCACGGACAAAAAAGATTGCGAGGCGAAAATGCAGGTAACAATATACTACAGCCAGGATGATAAGTACCTGCTGAAGCTGGTGGATCAGGAGGCGCGGCAGGAACGGAAGTCCCGCTCTGCGGCCATCCTGTCAATTCTTGAGGAACACTTCGAACAAAAGAAGCGGATCGGCCAGATCCTGGTTGATCTCGGCCGGGTGAATGCAAAGAAGATTGAACAGGCACTGGAACTTCAACAAAAGAAGAATGACTCACGTCCGCTGGGGGAGATCCTGGTGGATGAAGGATGCGTGGACAATGATTCAGTGAACCGGGCCCTGGCGATTCAGGACCGGTTCCAAAAAAATTAACTATATGCCGATAAAGGCAAACCGCCCGTGAGGGCG
>JAYELY010000185.1:0-2702 GCA_034717795.1 Caldifarciminota bacterium | reverse complement strand
CTCGGCCTCTATCAGCTTCGAGAAAAGAAGTCTATACAATCATGCCGGAAAGTCAAGCAGCTTAGCCGGTTGCACTCGCATCGACTTGGCACCCGAAGCTCGCGGCAAGGCTTGCGTTCCTTGCTCATATCCATAGAATTGCAGGATGTTTCGTCTCTACTCGCGCCGGGTAGACCGCAGGATATTCAGTGATATAAACCACTGGCTCGCCCAGCGTGATGACTTTACCGATCCTGAAGAACTTCGTCGGTTCGTAAGGAACGCTGAGAAGACAAGCCCTGAGGAGTTCTTCTCTTTATCCAAGCGAACCCGTGTTGAACTCAAAAGAACCTCGGAGTATCCCCTGACATATACGTCCCGTTTCGACTCCCCGTTGCCCTCCGGATACGAGGAGAATGACCGTGTGCAAGGGGAGTGCCTTCCTGAATACTCACTTTCTTCACCGGCGGCAATTCTGCTTTCGGGCTGGCTTGAGGGGGCGAGCGACTATTCACGTCTGGCGAGTTGGGTAGGTCGCTGCGGCCGCAACCTGTGGACGATGAATCTTCCCTATCATATGCGCCGCGCTCCCCAAGGAACCCGCTCAGGTGAACTCGCCGTCACCCCGGACCTGGTGCGTACACTTAAGGCCGTGAGGCAAGCGGTTGTGGACGCACGAGTACTCATCTCGGCGATATGGGAGTTGGGATCAAGGGATATAGCACTGCTGGGTTTCAGCCTGGGCGGATGGGTTGCTTCTCTGCTTGCACTTTCAGAACCCAAGGTTTCAAAGGCGGTTCTTGTCACACCTGTGGTGCGGCCTGATGAGCTTTTCCTGAACTCACCTTTCTTCAGCTCTCTGCGTGAAGGCCTACAGGTAGGGGATAGGACAATGGTTTTTAACCAGCTCAGGCATCTTTTTCTGCCCGTGCACGGCACGCCCGTTGTTGATCCCCGGTATATCCATCTTATAGGCGCGCACGAGGACCCGCTTGCAACGCCTAGCTTACTTAATGAACTTTCCTCAAGCTGGGGATGCAATCGGGAGATCCTTCCCGGAGGCCACATCACCCTTTACTTCACCCCCCGGTTGTGGCAGCGAATCTTTATCCTCCTGTACCCCAACCAGTTTTATTCCTTTCGGAACCTCGGTGGTGATGCGTAGCGACGACGTGGGGCAGGTTGGTTGACATGCGCGTCTTCCCTGGCTATACTTTACAAATTCAGAAAGTCCCTAAACCAAGGAGAAAAGATGTCAAAAACACAAGAGATTTTAAGACAAACCGAAAGCTACAGCGCCTCGAACTATCATCCCTTGGATGTGGTTTTAAGCAAGGGCGAGGGCGTTTGGGTATGGGACGTTGACGGAAACAAGTATATGGATATGCTTGCCGCCTACTCGGCCCTCAACCAGGGGCATCGACATCCAAGGATTCTTGCGGCGATGATCGAGCAGGCCGAGCGCATCACCTTAACCTCGCGCGCGTTCCACAACGACCGCATGGGCTTCTTCCTCCAGAAACTCTGCAAACTATCCGGCAAAGATAAGGCCCTGCCCATGAACACCGGCGCCGAGGCGGTAGAGACCGCTATAAAGGCCGCACGCAAGTGGGGCTACGAGATCAAGGGCGTTGCAGAAGACAAAGCCGAGATCATCACCTGCCGAGGCAACTTCCACGGCCGCACCACCACCATAGTCGGGTTCTCAACCGAGCCCCAGTACCGCGAAGGCTTCGGACCCTTCACCCCCGGATTCGTTACCATCCCCTACGGCGACATCGAAGCGCTCAAGAACGCGATCAATGAGAACACGGTCGGCTTCCTTGTCGAGCCCCTGCAGGGCGAGGGTGGGGTGATTGTCCCTCCTGAGGGTTATCTCAGCAGAGCCGCGGCCCTCTGTAAAGAACACAACGTGCTGCTTCTCGCCGACGAGATCCAGACAGGTTTAGGCCGCACCGGCAAGATGTTCTGTTCGGACCACGAGGGCGTGGTTCCTGATATCTATATCCTGGGCAAGGCCCTGGGCGGAGGCGTCTACCCTGTTTCGGGCATCGCCTGCAACGACGATATAATGGGAGTGTTCCATCCCGGCGACCACGGTTCGACCTTCGGGGGTAATCCCTTAGGCTCTGCCGTGGGCCTGGCCGCTTTAGAGGTGCTCATCGAAGAAAAACTTCCAGAAAAGGCGGCAGAGCTTGGTTCCTACTTCATGGACGAGCTTCGCAAGATCGACAGCCCCCACGTTGATCACGTGCGCGGCAAAGGTCTTATGATCGGTGTAGTCATCAAGGAAAGCTCAGGCACAGCGCGTCCCTTCTGCGAGAGGCTGCGCAATGAAGGTATCCTGGCCAAGGAGACCCATCACCAGGTTATACGTTTCGCGCCGCCTTTGGTTATTACCCAAGAAGAGATTGACTGGGCGTTGGAGCGAATCAAGAAAGTGCTCCTTTTTCGCTAAAGCGAAAAAGATCGCAAAAGGAAAGATGAGATACTGGACTTTATTCCTCACTTTCCTCTTACTTACTGGCTGCGGACGATCTTCCCGATCTGGACTTTCGCCAGGAAATGGTGGATTTCGTGATTGAGATATCGGATTACGGTACTGTCGGGGATCCTTGAGAGCCGGACCTTACCAAGATCGACTCCCACCGGGCTTCCGTTTAAGTAAAGAACTCCGTTCTCGGTGCGGTAGGTGATTATCGTCTCGCCCTGCCAAAGATAGA
>JAYELY010000184.1:0-2734 GCA_034717795.1 Caldifarciminota bacterium | reverse complement strand
GAAGATTGTGTCAGCGGCGATCGTTCTGGGCCTGATCGGATACCAGTTCGGCCTCAAGATTTTTAAGCGCAGCCGTAATCGCAGGCAAGAGGAAGCCGAGTGCGGCGGCACAGAGGCTGCCTCCGGCGTTCACGCACACGAGGATTAGCAACAAAGGAGTCGTGCCTTTTGGAGTGCAATGACCATGTCATTGCCGCAACAACGCGGTTGTTGCACTCCATAAACTGCGATCCTTACCCCTCCGATCCTTTTCCCGCAGGGAAAAGGGAGGATTAGGGGTCCCCGGCGGAATGCGCAGCATTACGTTGGGGCAAAAGCTGCCCACATCCCGCGAGTATGGCCGAGCCTAAGCTCTTGCGTAAGGTAACCGCAGGAAGATCGGGCATGAGCCGGTCCCGGAAACGCGCCACATCCTTATCGCTCGGAGCCTGAAACTTGCTCTCTGGATAAGGATTGAAAGGGATAAGATTGATCTTGCAGTGTATGCCGGTCAACAGCATTATGAGGTTGTCGGCGTCCTTGATGGAGTCGTTGATATTCTTGAGCAGAACGTACTCGAACGTCACCCGCTTGCCTTTGATCTCGATATACTCCTTAACAGCAGGGATAAGCTCCTTCAAGGGATAACGCTGGGCTATTGGCATGATGCGTTCTCGCGTCTCCTGATCCGCCGCGTTCAGGGACACGGCCAGCTTGAACTGCTCAGGCTCTTCTGCGAATTCCCTGATCTGCGGCACTATCCCAACGGTGGATATGGTGATCTTGCGCGCGCCTATGTTCAAGCCCAGGTCGTGGTTCAGGATTCTTGCCGCGTCAAGCGACGCCTCGTAATTTAAGAACGGCTCGCCCATACCCATGAACACCACGTTGGTTATTCGCTCGGACTGGCCTTTGGAGATTGCAAGCACCTGCCCCGCGATCTCGCCAGGGGTCAGGTTGCGCACAAATCCCATGCCTGCGGTGCGGCAGAATTCACAGGCAAGCGAGCAGCCGACCTGGGTGGAGCAACATACGGTACGTCGGTTTCCATCCTTGAGCCAAACAGATTCGATTCGTTCACCGTCTTCAAGCTCGAACAGATGCTTTACCGCACCTTCCTTAGCCGATCCAACACGAGCCTTGAGCTTGAGGCTCGAGATGCGGTAGCGCTCGGCCAAGCGCTCGCGCAGTGGCTTGGCGATATCGGTCATCTCGCTCGTGTCCTTCACCCCCTTCTGCCATATCCACTTGAATATCTGGCGTGCACGGAAGCTCGGCAGATCGAACTTTCCAAACTCCTCAACCAGCCCGGAAAGGGTCAGGTTCTTAACGTCTATCTTCACTTCACTATTCCTTTTGTTTCTTCAGGCGTGACCCCGGTTATTTTGACATCCGCCAGTGAGCGCACCGGTCTTGATGTACGGGAGATGCGGACGTCTATGTAGTTGTCGGTAAGCGCACGGGTGGGGGAGAGCAGGACAGCCTGTCTTGTTTTGCTCATGAATCTCCTTCTGAACTCCAGCGATTTCTTGACCCCCTCTTCTCTGAGGATTCTTGTTTCCTCTCTTGGATTGTGTTTGCATTTGCGGCGTCTTGCGAACATCGGTGTTTCGGGCCGCGGCGAGTAGGTAAAGACGTGCAGGTGACTTAAGGGGAGATCGCGTATGAATCCAAGGGTTCGCGCAAAACTCTCATCGTCCTCACCAGGCGTGGAGGTTATGATGTCGGTGCCTATGCACGCGTCAGGGAACGTCCTTTCCACTTTATCCATCAGTCGAGCAAACTCCTTTGTCCGGTAGGGACGGTCCATCTCTTCAAGTATCCTGTCGTCGCCCGACTGCAAAGGTATGTGCAGGTGCGGGCAGAATCTTGGATTCGAGGCCAGCACCTCCAGAAGCTCGTCTGTTACCGTGTCCGGCTCCAAAGAGGTCAGGCGGATTCGAGGCAGTCTGCCTTGTTTTTGCTCGATCTTTCCAAGAAGACCTGCAAGACTTTCGCCTCGTTCTTTACCCCAAAGCCCAAGGTTAAGCGCCACCAGAACCACCTCGCCGAAGCCTTGCTCCCTTAAGGCATGGAGCTCCTCAAGAATCGTCTCTTTAGGCTTGGAGCGGACAGGCCCCCTTACCCTCGATACGATGCAGTAGGCGCAGCGGCGATCGCACCCCTCGCCTGCGCGGAGAAAGGCTCGATTACGATTGATACACTCGGTTGATATTCCGTCTTTTCCATAGCTCAGGTCTCCAATAGAGCGTTCCTTTTCCGTATATTCAATGATCTCTGAGACTCCAGGCAGAGCGGCCATGCGTTCGGGTATGCGCGTTGCGCCGCAGCCTGTGACCTTTATCTCCGCATTTGGGTATCTGCGGTGGAGACGGCGGATAAGAGCCACAGAACTCCTGTCCGCCCGTCCTGTTACGGTACACGTAGTCACGAGACAAACCTTGACACTGGCCTCTTGCCGTGCATCCACTGCGAGCTCGTATCCATTTTGCACAAACCAGGCTTTCCACAGGTCGGCCTCGGCCTGATTGAGCTTGCAGCCTGTGGCGGCTACCAATACCTTGGGTTCAGGCATGATTGATCCTCAGAATCCGGGGATCTGATAACTTAAGGCAAGTAAGGATGATTCCTTACTTTTCCCCTGTCTCTTCCTTCTTCTTTCTGGTGCGCTTCTTTGGTTTTTCCTCAGTCTTTTTTGCTTCGGCGTCCGGCTCGGCTTTCGCCTCGCCGTCGGCTTTCGCCTCGCCGTCGACTT